>NZ_CAVG010000063.1 GCF_000438455.1 Nosocomiicoccus massiliensis | reverse complement strand
TAATACTATGGCAATTTATGATGTAAATGATTCAGATTTTAAAGAAAAAATTAGCGAAGGTGTTAAACTTGTAGATTTCTGGGCACCTTGGTGTGGACCTTGTAAGATGATTGCACCGGTACTAGAAGAAGTAGCAACAGAAGTTGAAGGTAAAGCAGACATCCTTAAAGTAAATGTGGATGACAACCAAGCAACTGCAGCTGATTACGGAGTTATGTCTATTCCTACTTTAATTCTTATGAAAGACGGAGAAGAAGTAGACAAAGTTGTTGGCTTCCAACCAAAAGAGCAACTCGTTTCATTAATCGAAAAACACTTATAATATACGACTAAGCCGCGATGAGCGGCTTTTTTTATATCAATTGAGGGATCACTTATGGAAAAAGATTCACAGTTAAAGTTAAAACTTTCGGTGTTACCGAAAGAACCAGGCTGTTATTTAATGAAAAATAAGCGCGATGAAATTATTTACGTCGGTAAAGCTAAAAACTTAAGAAATCGCGTGCGGTCCTATTTTACTGGTGCACACGATGAAAAAACAATGCGACTCGTGAGTGACATCGTCGATTTTGACTTTGTTATCACAGATTCTGAAGTTGAGTCATTATTACTAGAAAATACATTAATAAAAAAGCATCAACCACGCTATAACATTTTATTAAAAGACGATAAAAGTTATCCGTTTATAAAAATTACGAATGAACGACATCCACGATTACTCGTTACACGTACTGTTAATAAACGAACAGGTAAATATTTTGGTCCATATCCAAACGCTTATAGTGCACATGAAACAAAACGATTACTCGACCGGATTTATCCGTTACGAAAATGCGATACGATGCCGGATAGATTATGTTTGTATTACCACATTGGGCAGTGCCTAGGACCATGTGTGTATGAAGTAACAAAAGCAGAAAATGATAAAATGATTCAAGGTATTACAAACTTTTTAAACGGTGACACTGAATCAGTCATATCTGAACTTGAAAATAAAATGCAAAATGCAGCAGAATCATTAGAGTTTGAACGTGCGAAAGAATATCGTGATTTAATACATCATATAAATGCGACTATGGAAAAACAAAATATGTTAACGAGCGATATGACAGCGAGAGATGTGTTCGGATTTTACACATATAAAGGTTGGATGGCAGTTAGTGTCTTGCTAATTCGTAACGGTAAACTGATTGAAAAAAAAGCAGAAATGTTTGCAATGAATGATACAGTCGACGAAGAATTTAACCGTTTCGTCTTTCAGTTCTATGAGCTAGATTCGAACTTAAAACCAAAAGAAGTTCATTTACCAGTATCAATCGATCCATCGATTTTAAATAAAGCATTACCGATGAAAATAATCACACCAAAACGCGGGGGTAAACGTGAAATGGTTGATCTAGCGTGTAAAAATGCCGAAGTTGCAATTAAAAGTCGCTTTGAAATTATCGCGAGAGATGAAAGACGGACGACAGAAGCGATTGAAACACTTGGAGACGTACTGAATATTGAAACACCAAGGCATATCGAAGCGTTTGATAACTCGAACATTCAAGGCGCAGACCCTGTCAGTGCGATGGTCACATTTATTGACGGAAAGCCAGATAAAAAGTCATATAGAAAATATAAAATTCGTACGGTTGAAGGACCAGATGATTACGAATCGATGAGAGAAGTAATTCGCAGACGTTATAGCCGTGTATTACGTGAAGGTTTACCGCTTCCGGATCTCATTATCGTAGACGGTGGTATCGGACAAATGAACGCTGCGAAAAGTATATTAAGAGATGAGCTCGGCGTATTTATTCCTGTTGCTGGTGTAAAAAAAGACGACAAACATAATACAGCAGAGTTGTTATATGGTGAAGGTGCAGAAATCGTCCCTTTAAATAAAACTTCTCAGACGTTTTATTTACTACAACGTATACAAGATGAAGTGCACCGTTTTGCGATATCGTTCCATCGAAACACGCGTAAAAAAACAGCGTTTCGTTCTGCATTAGACGATATTAAAGGGCTTGGTCCAAAGCGTAAACAAGCGATGTTACGTGCATTTGGATCAGTAGAAAATATGAGGACAAAATCCGTTGAAGATTTCCAAAGAATTGGGATTCCACAAAACGTTTCAGAAGCAATTGTTGAAAAACTTAACAATAATAGCTGAAAAGGCTTTATAGTGTCTTGATTTAACTGATAATGAGTCGTAAAATATAAAGCAAACACTATGATTTGTTAATTTGGTTAGGGGGGACAATAGTGTCTAAACAAGATTCGAGCTTTTTTGTGAGAAGATTGCATTCATTGCTTGGAGTTGTGCCACTTGGTGTGTTCTTAGTTCAACACCTAATTATCAACAACTTCGCAACACGTGGACCAGAAGCATTTAACACGGCTGCTGGATTCATGGGTAACTTGCCTTTTGTTTTAGTTCTTGAAACATTTGTCATTTACTTACCGATTTTATTCCATGGTATTTACGGTGTGTATATTGCATTTACTGCAAAAAACAACGTAGGTCAATACGGTACATACAGAAACTGGATGTTCCTTATTCAAAGAATTACGGGAATTATTGCATTCGTATTTATTGCAATTCACGTTTATCAAACACGTTTCCAAGTATTACTAGGTGCTGAAGTAAACTTTGATATGATGGCAGATATTCTCGGTAGTCCGTTTTGGTTTGTATTCTATGTAGTCGGTGTTCTTGCGGTCGTATTCCACTTCGCAAATGGATTATGGTCATTCATGATTACATGGGGAATTACACAATCACCAAAATCTCAGCAAATAATGAGCTATGTTGCGATTATCGTTTTTGTAATTGTTGGATTCATCGGCGTTCAAACATTATTCGCATTTATTTAAAGGAGTGTCACTAATGGCAAATAATAAAGTTATCGTTGTCGGTGGTGGACTTGCGGGTCTAATGGCAACGATAAAAGCAGCAGAAAGCGGCGCACAAATTGATCTATTTTCAATTGTTCCGGTTAAACGTTCACACTCTGTATGTGCACAAGGTGGAATTAACGGTGCCGTAAATACAAAAGGTGAGGGAGATTCACCTTATAAACACTTTGATGATACGGTGTACGGTGGAGACTTCTTAGCAAACCAACCACCGGTTAAAGCAATGACTGAAGCAGCACCAAAAATCATTCACTTACTCGATCGTATGGGCGTTATGTTCAGCCGTACGCCAGAAGGTTTACTTGACTTCCGTCGTTTCGGTGGAACGCTATATCACCGTACGGCATTCGCAGGTGCAACGACTGGTCAACAGTTATTATATGCACTTGATGAGCAAGTGAGAAAATATGAAGTTGAGGGCTTAGTAACAAAATACGAAGGATTTGAATTTTTAGGTATCGTTAAAGATGCTGAAGGTCGTGCACGTGGTATTACAGCGCAAGACATCAAAACGGGTGAAATTCGTTCGTTCGGTGCTGACGCGGTAATTATGGCTACAGGTGGACCTGGAATTATCTTTGGTAAATCGACGAACTCAATGATTAACACTGGATCAGCAGCGTCAATCGTGTACCAACAAGGTGCAGTATACGCAAACGGTGAATTCATCCAGATTCACCCAACAGCAATTCCTGGTGACGACAAATTACGTCTTATGAGTGAGTCAGCACGTGGTGAAGGTGGACGTATTTGGACATACAAAGACGGTAAACCTTGGTATTTCTTAGAAGAGAAATATCCACACTACGGAAACCTCGTACCAAGAGATATCGCGACGCGTGAAATCTTTGATGTATGTGTAAACCAAAAGTTAGGTATTAACGGAGAAAACATGGTTTACTTAGACCTTTCACATAAAGATCCACACGAGTTAGATGTTAAACTCGGTGGAATTATCGAAATCTATGAGAAATTTACTGGAGACGATCCACGTAAAGTTCCGATGAAAATCTTCCCAGCAGTACACTACTCAATGGGTGGATTATATGTAGATTACGATCAAATGACAAACATCCCTGGTCTATTTGCAGCAGGTGAGTGTGATTATTCACAACACGGTGCAAACCGACTAGGCGCGAACTCATTATTATCAGCAATTTACGGTGGTATGGTTGCTGGACCTAATGCGATCGACTATGTGAACTCTTTAGAAACGACTTACGAAGAGTTAGATAGTGCAATTTTCGATGAAGCAGTAAAAGTCGAAGAAGATCGCTGGGAAAACATCCTTAACATGAAGGGTGAAGAAAACGCATATCAATTACACCGTGAACTTGGTGAGTTAATGACAAACAACGTAACAGTTGTTAGAGAAAACGCAAAATTAGTTGAAACAGATAAAGAAATCGTTAAATTAATGGAAAGATATCAAAACATTAATATGGACGATACAAAGCAGTGGAGTAACCAAGCAGCATTCTTCACAAGACAATTATGGAACATGTTAGTGTTAGCACGTGTGATTACAATCGGTGCATTAAACCGTAACGAATCTCGTGGTGCACACTACAAACCAGAATTCCCTGACCGTAACGATGAAGAATGGCTAAAAACTACAAAAGCGTATTACGAAGGGCCAACAGAAGCACCACGTTTTGAATATGAAGACGTTGATGTAAGCCTGATCCCACCACGCGTACGTGACTATACTAAGTAATCTGAGAGGAGTATTAAAATGGCAGAAACTATTAAATTAAAAATCAAACGCCAAGAAAACCCAGAATCACAAAGCTACTGGGAAGACTTTGAAATTCCTTACAGACCAAATATGAACGTCATCAGTGCGCTTATGGAGATTCAAAGAAACCCTGTGAACGCTAAAGGAGAAAAAACAACACCAGTCACTTGGGACATGAGTTGTTTAGAAGAAGTTTGTGGTGCGTGTTCAATGGTTATTAACGGAAATGCACGCCAATCATGTACTGCGCTAATTGACCAGTACACGCAACCAATCACGTTAGAACCGATGAGCACATTCCCAGTCGTTAGAGACTTACAAATTGACCGCTCACGTATGTTCGATAGCTTAAAACGTGTGAAAGCTTGGGTACCAATCGATGGTACATACGATCTTGGTGCAGGTCCTCGTATGCCTGAAAAGCAACGTCAAGTTGCATATGAACTTTCTAAATGTATGACATGTGGTGTATGTTTAGAAGTGTGTCCAAACGTAAACGACAAATCTGACTTTATCGGTGCAGCACCGATTTCACAAGTGCGTCTATTTAACTTACATCCAACAGGACGTATGAACAAAGACGAAAGATTAGATGCGTTAATGGGCAAAGGTGGAGTATCTGAATGTGGTATGGCACAAAATTGTGTTAAAGCATGTCCAAAAGGTATTCCATTAACAACTTCTATCGCATCTATGCAAAGAGAAACGACATTCCATATGTTTAAATCATTCTTTGGTAGTGACCATGAAGTAGAATAATATACAAAAAGATGTGTTTCGACACATCTTTTTTTATTTCAATTTTTAATTCATGTATAATATAGCCATATAGGTTAAGGTGGGGATAAGTATGCCTTTAAATATGAATAGTGCATCGATTGAAAAATCATTGAGGCATTTATCGGTGCAAGTAAGGCTGTATGGTCGTGAAATATTAAAAGAATATAAATTATCAAAAATTCAATTTATCGCACTACAATGGGTGAGTGATTCTAATGGTCAGACGATCGGAGAGGTCGCTAAAAAGTTAGATCTTGCGTATTCGACAACGACAGATATTATAGACAAACTCGAATGTAGTGGTTTTGTACGTAGAGAGCGTGGTCATAAAGATAAACGTGTCGTTCTCGTAAAAATTGAACAAAAAGGTACGGAACTATTGTCTCAAGTTATTAAAAAGCGCGTACAGTTCATCGATGAAATTACGGGTGATTTTACTGAAGATGAGAAAGAAATGTTATCCACTTTGCTTAAACGAATGATTAAAAAAAGTGAGTCGATGTCATATGAATAATAAGGCAATCGGCGTCATGGATTCTGGAGTCGGTGGTTTAACAGTTGTAAAAGAACTCGTACGCCAACTACCGAGAGAAAAGATTGTTTATTTTGGGGATAGTTTAAGATGTCCGTATGGTGAGCGCTCGAAAGAAGAGGTATTATCGTTCACGAAAGAAATTTATAATTTTTTAAATCGTAAAGATATAAAGCTGTTTATCATTGCTTGTAACACAGCGACTGCTCTCGCTATTTCTGAAATTAGAAAAATGATAGATATCCCAGTCATCGGTGTTATTAAACCGGGATCTAGACGTGCATTACAAATTTCAGACAATGATAATATTCTCGTATTATCTACGAGAGGTACGATGCTTTCACATAAATATAAGTCGACGATACAAAAGATTAATAAATCAGCAATCGTCACAGAGCATTCGTGTCCAGATTTTGTACCGCTTATCGAAGCATTTAATTATAAAAATGCTGATATACGAGATAATGTAATTCACGAGACATTAAAGAGCGTTAAAGACACAAATGCAGATACAGTAATTCTCGGGTGCACTCACTATCCGTTAATCAAACAGGCGATTGATGATTATTTTTCAAATGAAAAGCATATCGTCGACTCTGGATTAGAGACTGCGAGAGACGTCAGTACGTTATTAGAGTTTAAAGAGCTACTCAGTTCAAAAGATGATGAGATCATACACGAGATTTACGTTCACGGTGATCATCAACAATTCGAAGAGATTTTAAACGAATGGATGCCGAATTTTAAATATACAATTCAATCAGTTAAATTATAGGAGTATTTTATGAGTAAAATAGTAATTGCAAGTGGTAATAAAGGTAAAATTAATGATTTCAAATCAATTTTTAAACAGTTCGAAGTCGTTGGGATTCAATCTATTTTAGAAGATTTTAATCCTGTAGAAGATGGTGAAACGTTTAAAGATAATGCATTAATAAAAGCATTAGAAGGCGCAAAACGTACGAATTTACCTGTAATCAGTGACGATTCAGGATTATCAGTAGAAGCGTTAGAGGGTGCACCAGGCGTTAGATCTGCACGTTTTGCTGGAGATGACGCGACAGATCAAGAAAATAACGAAAAGTTATTACAACTAATGAAAGATGAAGAAAACAGATCCGCATACTTTACTTCTGTTATTGCGGTCGCATTTCCGGATGGAACAGCGTATACGTATGAGGGCGTTGTATTCGGTGAAATATTAGAAAGACCTGTTGGCACTAATGGATTTGGTTACGACCCGCTCTTTCAAACGTTAGATGGTAAAAAATTTGGTGAGTTATCAACGGATGAAAAAGCTGAGATTTCACATCGAAAACGTGCCATCGATAAGTTATTAGAAGATGAAAACTTATTTAATAGACTTCAAAGTTAGGTGAAATAATGAAAGTATTAATCGTCAGTGATAACCATAGAGAAAAAACAATGATTGAAAAATTGCCTAAAGAAATAGATGCTGATCTATACATCCATCTCGGTGATAGTGAACTGTCATCAGAAGATGCTGTACTAGAACCGTATGAGTATGTTAAAGGAAATACGGATTATGATATGAGTTTTAGAACTGAACAATTGTATGATGGTCTTATTTATTTTACACACGGCCATTTATACCATGTAAACCGTGACCGAAACCTACTCGCTTCAAAAGCGAAAGCACTCGGTGCTACATATGCATTATACGGTCATACGCATATCGCTAAAGTTGAAAAAATTAATGACGTTTACTGTATAAACCCAGGATCAATATCCGCTTCAAGAAGTTCTGAGCCAGAAACATATGCAGTATTAGACACTGAACAAAATAACGTAACGTTTTATAAGAGAGATGGAGAAGTGTTAAAACAAGTTGAACTCGAGTAAATCAATGAAACACGTATAATTATAAAAAAACATGTTGACATTTAGACGTGGCATTTACTATAATGGTTATTGTGTTCATTGATAGGTCCTGGTAGCTCAGCTGGATAGAGCAATGGCCTTCTAAGCCATCGGTCGGGGGTTCGAATCCCTCCCAGGACGTAATTAAAGCCTGTAACTTTTAAGTTACAGGCTTTTTTATTTTCTTTAATATCTTTATTTATGCGTAATTTAAGAATACTTTACTGATTATGTTGGGTATACGATATACACGTATTAAAAAACATATAAAGGAGTTTACGTATGGATAAAGATCATATTATTTTAATGATTAATGAAGGCTTAGATAGTATGGATGAAGAATTTAGAGATGAACCTTATGACATTTATTTTCAGCCGAATGAAGGGCAAATTTATATGTCTGTAAGTGGTATGGCATATGACGGTTACGATAAAGAGGCATATATAATCGCGAAAATTGAAAACCAAGAAGTTGTGAATTGGTATATTTAAAAAGCACCCAAAATATGGGTGCTTTACTGCTTATATTAATCTACTAATTTTAGTCTTTCTTTGAGTGTATTAAATATGACTGCACCGATCATACCAACGATTAATGTCGATACGAATATCGCGATGACTGATGGCCAGTATGGTATCCCTAATACGGATTTCAGCATAAGTGATACGATAAGCCCACATACAACTGCGTATTGTACGACGTTTATCCATAAGTTTTTAATGAAGTAGCTGATTGTATACGAAACAACCGCACATCCGACCCCGACGAGAACGTCGATATACCCGAGTGGTGAAAAGAAGTTTGCAACTGTTACACCTACGATCATTCCAGGTATAAATTTTCGGTTTATAAACGGAAGTATTGCGAGCATTTCTGACACGCGGACTTGTATCATTCCGTGACCGATTGGGTTAATTGTCGTTAAGACGACATACAAAGCAGCGATACATGCATTAATTGCAAGATCCTTTGAAGTAAATTTCATTGTAATTCTCCTTAGTTTTTTATACAGGGAAGTTTTCGAACCTGTTTCAATGTGAAATTATAGCAAAACACATTAAAAATTACTATAGTATAATGAAGACAGTAAAAGATTAGGAGTATATAGATGAGTAAATTCGATGAAATGATTTTAGTAGTAAATAGAAAAGATTTATTTAATGATGAAGCACATGCGTTTAACGGTTTTTTAAGTCAATCTGATGCACGTTTTAATGAAATTACGAAGACGCTAGATGACTATGAAATTAAACGCCGTGGAGATATGGAAGAAGACGAGTCATATAAACAGCTCGTGTCATATACGATTGTTGAAAGTGATCATGAAACGCTCGTTTATAAACGTTTAACAGGTGGCGGTGAATCTCGTTTACATGGACTTCATTCAATCGGTGTCGGTGGACATATGAACGATATTGAATCTGAAGAAAACATTAAAGAAAAAATGTTTGAAAACGCAGCGCGTGAACTACAAGAAGAAATTGGCTTAGAAAAGGAAGACTTAAACGCGTTTGAATTAATCGGTTTAATTAACGATGATACAAATGAAGTCGGACGTGTCCATATTGGACTCGTATTTAAAGTGAATGTAGACAAAGAAAAAGTATTTACGAATGAGGAAGACACGCTCCAACTTATATGGTCAAAAAGAGAAGAGTTAAAAGAGTTAGGAAACTACGAAACGTGGAGTGAACTCATCATTCGTGATTTATATGAATAACTTAACGTCACACCCACGGTTTATTAAAAAAATTGAACGTGATTTAAAAGCACTCTATCATGATAATGATTTTGATTTATTCATAGAAAAGTTTTCGGAATATAGCACAATAGTCGTTCATATAGATATTACTTTAGTCGAAATGTATTATGATGTGTTAATTCAAAAAAATGAATATGAAATGATGTATAAATACGCACAACTTTGTTTTCGAACGAAAGAAATGTCACGTGATGAAGCGGAACTTCATCTGAACATGATCCTTCAAGCGTTATTTAATTTAGAGTTATACGAAGAATTACTTGAATGGTCAAATATCGTTACTGTGACAGGTAAAGAGAGTGGTATGGCAGCCTCACTTATACAATTTGCGACACATTGTAAACATTATGCGACGGAAAAATTAAAGAAAAGAAATACGATGACGCAACCAAATGAAAATAATGATGAAGTGTTTAATACGATAGATATTGATATAGATGAGTATTTAAACGCCGAAAATCCGACACTTGTCATCGCTGCGGTTGAGCATTTAATCGATTTAAAAGATGAGTCATATGGTGATGATGTTTATAAATTACTTCAATCGGAAAGAGATATGAGTGTAGCATCACTCATGGTCATTTATTTAAAAGAAATAGAGTATGACGGTGTCATTCATCTAGAAAAATTTGGTGAAACGTTTGATGCACATATTAGTGAATTTAAACAATTTGAGAAATCTGCAAAAGTCGAACCGACGATTCGTTGGATCGTCGAAGACGGCGAGCTTCGCTTTGACCACGAAGAACGCATACAACAAGCGATTGAAATATTTTTAAACATTAGCTTACTATGGTATCCTCTTAAAGTGCCGTTCACACCTAAAGAACTAGCAAAAGGGTTTATATCGTATACAAAAATGTTAAATAACGAATTACCCATGCATTCGTTTAATGGTTATGTGGCGGATTGGATACTAAAAATTGAAAAAGAAATTCATAAGTAGTCGATACTTTTATTGAAAAATCGATTATGTTACAATGAATAGGTTAATTAAAATGTAAAATAACGGAGGAAATGATTATGTCTCAAACACAAACTTGGGAAAAGAAAGAAGGAAACGTAGGTACATTAACAATTACAGTGCCTGCTGAAGATTTTGATAAAGCTTTAGACCAAGCATTCAACAAAGTAAAAAAAGATATTCAAGTACCTGGATTTAGAAAAGGTAAAATTCCTCGTCAAATGTTCGAAAAACGCTTTGGCGTTGAATCATTATATCAAGACGCTTTAGATATCGTTTTACCAGGCGCTTATAGCAAAGCAATTGATGAAACAGGTATTAAACCAGTCGATCAACCTAGCGTTGATGTTAAAGAAATCGAAAAAGGCAAAGATTTAGTACTTGAATTAGAAGTAACTGTAGAGCCAGAAGTAGAGCTCGGTGAATACAAAGGACTTGAAGGTAAAGAAATCGATGCCGAAGTATCTGAAGACGATGTAAACGAACAAATCGAAGCGTTACTCGGTCAATATGCTGAGCTTGTCGTAAAAGAAGGCGAAGTTGCTGAAGGTGACGTTGCAAACATCGACTTCAAAGGCTTCGTTGATGGAGAAGCATTTGAAGGCGGAGAAATGGAAGGTCACGACCTTGAAATCGGTAGTGGTACATTCATTCCTGGATTTGAAGATCAGTTAATCGGTCTTAAAGCTGGAGAAGAAAAAGACGTAGAAGTTACTTTCCCAGAAGAGTATCAAGCAGAAGAACTTCAAGGTAAAGACGCAACGTTTAAAGTAAAATTAAACGAAGTAAAAGAAAAAGAAGCAAAAGAACTGACTGACGAATTTGTTAAAGAAGAATTAGAAGGTTTTGAAGGCGTAGAAACAGCTGACGAAGTTAAAAAACAAATCGAAGAAGACTTAAAGAACTTTAAAGAACAAGAAAAAGATTACGAATTAAGAGAATCTCTCGTTGTTCAAGCAGCTGAAAATGCGAAAATGGAAATTCCTGAAGCAATGGTTGAAAGTGAACAACAAAGAATGCTTCAAGAATACGAACAACGTCTTGCTCAACAAGGGTTAAACTTAGAGTTATTCGAGCAAATCTCTGGTCAAACGAAAGAAGACTTACTCGAGCAAATGAAAGACGACGCGTTTAAACGTGTACGTACTGGTTTAACTTTACAAGCAATTGCACAAGCTGAAAACATTGAAGCGACTGAAGAAGATGTCGATAACGAATTACAAAAGTTAGCGGACCAATTCCAAATGGCGAAAGACGACATCAAAAAAGTTCTTGGTGATTTATCTGTCATTGAAAATGACATTAAAAACCAAAAAGCAATTGAGTTCTTAGTAGATAACAGAAAACAATAAAATCAAAAAAAGCTCTATACATGGATGTGTATAGAGTTTTTTTATCAATACAATTTATTTGAAAGAGTCGGTATAGTATAGTAATATACGTAAGAGCGAAAGGTCGGTGTATACATGTTTAAATTTAACGAAGATGATCAAGATCTAACATGTAGTTTCTGTGGTAAAAACCAAGATCAAGTTCAAAAACTGATCGCAGGAAGTGGCGTATACATTTGTAATGAGTGTATTGAATTATGTCACGAAATAATTGAAGAAGAATTAAAAGACGCACCACAAGAGTTTTTAACTGAAATTCCAAAGCCAGGTGAAATTCAGGCAGCGCTTGATGAGTATGTCATCGGACAAGAAAAAGCAAAGCGCGCACTTAGTGTGGCGGTGTATAACCACTATAAACGTATTAACCATGAAAGTGATGACGATGTTGAAATATCTAAAAGTAACATCGCTTTAATTGGACCAACAGGTTCAGGTAAAACGTTACTCGCACAAACACTTGCACGCACATTAGAAGTGCCATTTGCGATTGCGGATGCGACAAGTTTAACTGAAGCGGGTTACGTTGGAGATGACGTTGAAAATATTTTACTCCGTTTAATTCAAGCAGCGGATTATGATATTGAGCGTGCTGAAAAAGGAATTATTTACGTCGATGAAATCGATAAGATTGCTCGTAAAAGTGAAAATACGTCAATTACACGCGATGTTTCCGGTGAAGGGGTACAACAAGCATTACTTAAAATTTTAGAAGGAACAGTTGCGAGTGTACCACCACAAGGTGGCCGTAAACATCCGAACCAAGAGTCGATTCAAATCGATACGAAAGATATTCTGTTCATCCTCGGTGGAGCGTTTGATGGTATTGAAGAGATTATTAAACGCCGTATTGGTGCGAAAGTAATTGGATTTGGTAGCGGCGAAGAAAATGTCGATACGAATGAAGAGTTAATGGCATTAGTTCGTCCGGACGACTTACAAAGCTATGGGTTAATTCCTGAGTTTATTGGTCGTGTACCGATTATAGCGAACTTAGAAGAGCTCGATACAGACGCACTGACTTCAATTTTAACAGAGCCAAAAAATGCGTTAGTGAAGCAATATAAGCGCATGCTTGAACTCGACGATGTTGAGCTAGAGTTTGATGACGATGCACTCATTGCGGTCGCGAAACTTGCGATTGAAAGAAAGACAGGTGCACGTGGATTACGTTCAATTATCGAAGAGCGTATGGTAGACATTATGTTTGACGTACCGTCAAATGATAATATTTCTAAAGTTAGAATTACGAAAGATACGATTGTGAATGAAACAGATCCTTTAGTATATGATGCTGAGGGTAACGAAATTCACTTAAATGAACAGAGTGCATAATTTATTAGGCTGTCTTTTACAAGACGGCCTTTTTTTAGAGGTGGAGTAAATGGAATTAAATCCAAATAAAATTGAATTTTTAATATCGGCAGTAGCAAAAGAACAATATCCTGAAACACATTTACCAGAAATAGCGATGGCAGGGCGTTCAAACGTCGGTAAATCGAGTTTTATCAATGCGATATGTGGACGTAAAAATATCGCGAGAATTTCAAGTAAACCAGGTAAAACAGTGACGTTAAACTTTTATAATGCGGATAATCAATTCGTGTTTGTCGACGTTCCTGGTTATGGTTACGCAAAACAATCTAAAAAAGAACGTGCGAAATGGGCATCTATGATAGAGAATTATTTTATTCATAGAGAAACGTTGCATGCGTGTGTTCAAATTATCGATCTACGTCATCCGCCGACAAACGATGACGTTTTAATGTATGACTTTTTAAAACAACTCGATATACCAACGATTGTCGTAGCAACGAAATCAGATAAATTACCTAAAAGTAAATTACAAAAACACGTATCAATTATTAGAAAAGAATTAGAATTAGAACCTGAAGACGTCATTATCCCATTTTCTTCAACTGAGAAGTACAATGTAGAAAAAGTGCTCGATGCAATTGAGGAGAGAATCTAACAAATTATTGAACATTGAGCCAAAACACTCAAAGAAGGTCCTATATTTGATACTATTATATAAGTAAACAAATATTTAATCGGTAAGTAAGGGGCAGTCTAAATGCATGTCATTGCACTTAGTATAAACTATAGAAAAGCAAGCGTAGATGAACGCGAACAACTTAATTTTAGTGATCACGATATCGTACCAGCACTTCATACGTTACGTGATCAAAAAAGTATATTAGAAGCGGTAATTTTTTCAACGTGTAACCGAACAGAATTATATGTCGTGACAGATCAAGTGCATACGGGATCTTATTACACGAGAAACTTTTTAAGTGAGTATTTCAACATACCACTAGAAACAGTTAAAAACGTGACAGAGTTAAAAGTGAATGATGAAGCAATTCATCACTTATACCGAGTTGCTGCAGGGTTAGATTCAATGGTGCTCGGTGAAACGCAAATTTTAGGTCAAATTAGAGATGCGTTTATACTCGCACAAGAAGAACATACGACAGGGAAAATTTTTAATCGATTATTCAAAGAAGTTATCACAATCGCAAAACGCGGACATAGTGAAACAGATATTTCTAAAAACGCCGTGTCTATGTCATATGCAGCGGTAGAACTCGCTAAGAAGATTTTTACAAATATTCAAGATGTTAAAGTTCTCGTACTCGGTGCGGGAGAAATGTCAGAAGAAACGTTATTAAACTTAACGTCTAATGGTGTGAGTGATGTTACAGTTGTAAACCGTAACCCAGATAACGGCAAACAACTCGCAGAACGTTATTTAGGTCAATTTAGACCGATGGATGAATTAGAAGATGCACTTAAAGATACAGATATCGTCATCTCAAGTACAGGTGCACCGAACTTTATCATTACTGAAGAAATGATTAAAAGAGTCCGTAACGTCGATGATGAGCGTTCGCTCATACTTATTGATATCGCTGTACCGCGTGATATCGATCCAAATGTTAATAATGTAAATAACGTCCATCATTATAACGTCGATGATTTAAGTGGAATTGTCGATGATAATTTAAAAAAGAGAAAAGAAGAAGCGAAAAAAATTGAAGCGATGATAGACACATCAATTCAAGAATTTTTAAATTGGGTTGAAATGCAAGGTGTACGTCCTGTAATCGAAGCAATGCGTACGAAAGCATTAAACATACATGAAACGACGTTTGAAAGCATCACAAATAAGTTACCAGATTTAACTAAACGTGAAAAGACGATTATATCTAAACATATGAAAAGTATTATTAACCAAATGTTACGTGACCCTATTACGTACACGAAAGAACTCGCGGATGAACGTAAAGGCGCAGTACAGTTAACAGAGCTGGAACATATTTTTGGTATTGAATCTATCGTTGAAGATATTCATAAAAGACATTATGAATCGTTACAAGCGATTGAAAAACTAAGAAAAGAAAAACAAAATGTGAGAAAGTAGGCCAATCATGAAAACAGTTGTAGTCGGGACGAGACGTAGTGGTCTTGCAAAAACTCAAACGATGCAATTAATTGAATCGTTAAAAGAAAAGAATCCAGAAGTAAACTTTGAAGTAAAAGAAATCGTAACTAAAGGAGATAGAATTGTCGACCGCCAGTTAAGTAAAGTCGGTGGTAAAGGTCTATTCGTTAAAGAAATCGAACACGCACTAAAAGTTGGAGATATCGACATGGCCGTACACTCGTTAAAAGACGTACCGAGTGAATTACCAGAAGGATTTAAACTTTCAGCAGTACCTGTTCGTGAAGATAGACGAGATGCATTTTTATCGAATGGAAATGTGTCATTTAAAGATTTAAAACCAGGTTCAATTATCGGAACGTCAAGTTTACGTCGTGCAGCTCAACTTCAACAAATGCGTGATGACATTACGGTGAACTGGGTACGTGGAAACATCGACACGCGTATTCAAAAGATGCGTGACGGTGAGTATGACGCGATTATCTTAGCTGCAGCTGGTTTAAAACGTATGGGCTGGAGTGATGATGTCGTCACTGAATACTTTGACCCTGAAGAGTTTATACCAGCAGTTGCGCAAGGTGCATTAGGGGTAGAAATTCGTGAAGACGATAAAGAAATGCACGAGATTCTACAGACGATTCACCACGATGAAACAGCAACTGAAACGACAGCAGAGCGTACGTTCTTAAAACGAATGGACGGTAGTTGCCAAGTGCCAATCGGAGCAAATGCACAATTTGTAGATGGTGAATTATATTTAACTGGTCTCATTATGAGTGAAGATGGTAATGAGAAGTTTCTCGTTAAAAAATCTGGAGACGATCCAGTTGTACTCGGTAATTTAGTTGCTGACGAAATGGAAAAAATCGGTGCAAAAGAAATCATTGATGAAATCAACAAAAATAAATAAACGAGTCATCGTTACTCAAAGTCATTTTAGAGATGTCGAAACATCTTTAGATTTAATTCATCTACCGATTATTACGTTTAAAAAATTACCGTATGATAAATTGATATTAAATAAACAATATGATTACGCCGTAATCACGAGTAAAAACACCGTCCGTTTCTTTAAAGACGAGTTAAATATGCTCGACGTAAAACATATCGCATCCATTGGTAAAACGACGTCTGAAGCACTCGTTGAAGCGGGATTTCACGTTGACTTTGAGCCGAGCGATTATACGCAAGAAGGGTTTAAAGAAGAGTTTAAAGTGGGAAAAGGAATGCGTGTACTTTATCCAGCAAGTAAAGATAAGCGTTCTATTATGAGAGATTACTTTATAAGTGAAGGTGCGGAACTCACAGACTTACCGTTATATGCACCCGCACCGAATGAAAAGACGATCTCAGAGTTAAAACGAATACTCAGTGATATTGACGGTATCACGTTTTCAAGTCCGTCTGGCGTTCACGCTTTTATGTCATATTTTACTGCAGAAGATTTAACAGACTTAAAAGTAATTTCAATTGGGCACGTCACTCAAAGTGCGTTATTGTCTTACGGTGTAAAAACGAAGATACCAAAAGAAGCGACACTAGAAAGTATGATTAACGAAATGGAAGAGGAGTTTCAAAATGAAATTTGATAGACATCGCAGATTAAGAAAATCAGAATTTATGAGAGATTTAGTAAGAGAAACATCATTACGTAAAGACGATTTAATTTACCCGATTTTCGTCGTGGAACGTGATAACGTAAAAAAAGAAATTCCATCGATGAAAGGCGTTTACCAAATCTCGTTAAATTTACTTGAAGAAGAACTAAAAGAAGTTTATGAACTCGGTATTAAATCGGTTATTTTCTTCGGTGTGCCAAACCATAAAGACGACGTTGGTAGTGGTGCATATGATGAAAACGGGATTGTTCAAGAGGCATGTAAACTGTCTAAAAAATTATATCCTGATTTAATCGTCATTTTAGATACTTGTCTATGTGAATATACAGACCATGGACATTGTGGCGTCATCGATCCGAAAACGAGAGACGTTGATAACGATAAAACATTACCGCTTTTAATCGAAACTGCAGTTTCGCAAGCTAAAGCTGGTGCTGACATTATTGCACCATCAAACATGATGGACGGTTTTGTTACAGAGATTCGTAAAGGATTAGATGATGCAGGGTTTTATCATGTTCCGATTATGAGTTACGGTATTAAATATGCATCTAAGTTCTATGGTCCATTTAGAGATGCAGCAGAATCTACACCATCATTTGGTGACAGAAGAACATATCAAATGGATCCGGCAAACCGTTTAGAAGCACTCCGAGAGTTAGAGAGTGACACACGTGAAGGTGCAGATATGATGATTGTAAAACCTGCACTCTCATATCTTGATATTATCCGTGACGTGAGAAACAATTCGAATTTACCAATCATTGCATATAACGTCAGTGGTGAATACTCGATGACTGTTAATGCGATTGAACAAGGTTTACTAGATGAAGATGTTATCGTAGAACAAATGTTATCTATTAAGCGTGCAGGTGCGGATATGATTATTACGTACTTTGCAAAAGACTTATGTAAAAAAATTAACGAAGGAGCAATTTAACGATGTACGAAATATCGAAACAATTATTTGATGAAGCAGTTCATTTAATGCCAGGTGGGGTTAACTCTCCAGTTCGTGCGTTTAAATCGGTAAATATGGATCCGTTATTTATCGACAGCGCAAAAGGTGCGAAAGTGAAAGACGTTGATGGTAACGAGTATATTGACTACGTATTAAGCTGGGGTCCGTTAATTTTAGGTCATACTGATGAAGAGGTTGTTGAAGCGATTAAACAACAAGCTGAAAAAGGATCTTCATTCGGTGCACCTACAGCGGTAGAAAACGAACTCGCAAAACTCGTCATCGACCGTGTACCGTCAGTTGAAATGATTCGTTTTGTATCTTCAGGTACTGAAGCAACACTTGCAGCACTTAGACTTGCTAGAGGTTATACAAACCGCAATAAAATCTTAAAATTTGAAGGATGCTACCACGGGCATAGTGACTCACTGTTAATCAAAGCAGGTAGTGGTGTTGCGACACTCGGTTTACCAGATTCACCAGGAGTTCCAGAAGGTACTGCTAAAAATACAATTACTGTTCCATATAATGATAAAGAAAGCTTAAAAGTCGCATTTGAACATTACGGTGACGACATTGCAGCGGTGATTATGGAACCAGTCGCTGGTAACATGGGAGTTGTTCCTCCAGTAAATGACTTCTTACAATATGTGAGAGACATTACGAATGAATATGGTTCACTCTTAATTTTCGATGAAGTAATGACAGGATTTAGAGTCGGTTATAACTGTGCACAAGGATACTTTGGTATCGACCCAGATATTACTTGTTTAGGTAAAGTAATTGGTGGTGGATTACCTGTAGGTGCGTTCGGTGGTAAAAAAGAAATTATCGAACGTATCGCACCAGCTGGTGATATATACCAAGCAGGTACTTTATCAGGGAATCCACTTGCGATGACAGCAGGATTACACACGTTAAAACAACTCAATAAAGAGAGTTATGACCACTTTAATCATTTAGGAGATATGATTGAAGAAGGGTTAACAGAAGTCTTTAAAGAGTTTAACGTTCCATTTACAATTAACCGTGCAGGTTCTATGATTGGATTCTTCTTAACAGATGGTCCAGTTGAAAACTTTGAAGATGCAAATGGATCAGACTTAAAATTATTTGCTAAACTATATCCTGAAATGATTAAAGAAGGGGTATATTTACCTCCGTCACAATTCGAGGGAATGTTCCTTTCAACAAAACATACTGAGGAAGATATTAAGTTTACAATTGAGGCGTTTAGAAACGCACTTTCACGTATTATGAAATAGGTATTGCTTTCGTTAGAAAAAATGTGCATAATTTAATATATAAATATGTAAGAGAGTAGGATGACTATGCCAATTCAAAAGAAAGATAAAAGACAACCTGCTTCAGAACGATTAGTATATTGGTTAATGCCTGTAGTAGCGTTTCTTTTACTATTACCAGTACTTATTTATCATCTATAAGAGACAATACCTCGAGAAATCTCGAGGTATTTTTATATTGAGGTGATGGTGTTTGAGATTTTTAAAATTATTATGTCTTCTTGTGTTTATCGTATTAATAGGTGCTGTATTTAAGTTTTTCTCAATACCACTCGCATACTTATTTGCGTCAATTATCGGAACGCTATTATTCATACGTATTATTGATAATGAAATATATTTTCCAAAACCATTTGCGAATTCCGGTGTATTTGTAATGGGGATTCAAATTGGAACATCATTTACATTACCAGCAATCATTAAAATGACAGATGACTGGTACAATATCGTCATCATTACAATATTAACGCTTCTGCTCGCTTTACTTTTATCGATTCCTTTTCGTTATTTAACGAATTCTTCGGTTGAAACTGCTGTGTTAGCGAGTGTTCCTGGTGCTTTAAGTCAGATGATTATAATGGCAGAAGAAAATAAAAACGCAGATCTAATGCTCGTTTCATTGACACAGACTTCAAGAATCGTTTTTATCGTCATATTAGTGCCGATGATTACACATTTTACTCAAAGTACTTCTGTCAGTAGAATTACTGAAGTGCCAAACTTATCTGAAGTGTTTTCAGTATATATGTTACTCATACCAATAGCAGGATACTTGATGTATCGTTTATTACGTAGGATAAAATTCCCAGCAGCAATCTTGCTTGGCCCAATGATACCAACGATCGTGTGGAATTTAATAACGGAAGCACCATTCACTCTAGATTTTGTACTCATTGCATTTGCACAAATTTTATTCGGTATTCGAATCGGAATGCAGATTACGACGTTATTTAGTCAACTTTCACTACGTGATATATGTGCAATTGTCATACAAAACGTCGGTTTAATCGTCGGTAGTATGATACTTGTGATCATTTATACGATGTTTACATCTCATGAATTTACGAGTCTATTTTTAGCGGCAGCTCCAGGTGGCCTCGCTCAAATTATCGTCGTTGCGATAGAGAGTGGTGGAGATATTGCGATGATTTCAAGTTATCACTTGTTTAGAATATTCTTTATCATCCTAATCGTCGTACCGCTCGTTCATTACTTTTTAATGAGACCACGTGCTCAGAAAAGTTGACTTACACGCGTGAATACAATAAAATTAACGTAGTTAAATATGAAAAGTAGAAGTAGTAGTATCATAAATGTCTTCAGAGAATATGCGGTTGGTGAGAGCATAGTCATAGTGATATGAAGTAGTCTACGTGTAGCATTTATCTTGAACGTATAGTAAAGATAGACGTTTAGTGAGCGTTAATCATAATTAAGTGTGGCATATTTATGCCAAATTTAGGTGGTACCACGGTAATCCCGTCCTATTTAGTAGGGCGGGATTTTGTCATTTAAAGAAAGAGGTTGATATAGATGGATATGCCAACGAAGTATAATCCAACAGAAGTTGAAAAAGGAAAATACGAAAAATGGGTGGAAGCAGGTTATTTTGAATCAGATGTAACTTCAGATAAACCACCATTTACAATCGTTATCCCACCGCCAAACGTAACAGGTAAGTTACATTTAGGTCATGCATGGGATACAACACTACAAGACATTATTACACGTCAAAAGCGTATGCAAGGTTTTGATACGTTGTATTTACCAGGTATGGACCATGCCGGTATCGCAACGCAAGCACGTGTCGTACAACGACTTAAAGAAGAAGGCATTGATATTCACGATTTAACACGTGAGGAATTTTTATCTCACGCATGGAACTGGAAAGAAGAATATGCAGGCCACATCCGCGATCAATGGAAAAAATTAGGTCTTGGATTAGACTATAAAAAAGAAAGATTCACGTTAGATGAGGGGCTTTCTAAAGCAGTACGTAAAACGTTCGTTAATATGTATAACAAGGGACTCATTTACCGCGGTGAATACATCATTAACTGGGACCCAGAAACACGTACAGCTTTAAGTGATATTGAAGTCATTCATAAAGAAATCGAAGGTAAATTTTACCATATTAAATATCCATATAGTGATGGTAGTGGTTATTTAGAAATCGCAACGACACGCCCAGAGACGATGCTCGGTGATACTGCAGTTGTCGTACATCCAGACGATGAAAGATACCAAGAGATTATCGGTAAAACAGTGATTCTACCACTGATGGATCGTGAAATCCCTGTGATTACTGACGATTACGTCGATATTGAATTTGGTACAGGTGCAATGAAAGTCACACCAGCGCACGACCCGAATGACTTTGACTTAGGTAATCGTCACAATTTAGAACGTATTAACGTTATGAATGAAGACGGTACGATTAACGAACTTGGTGGAGAATTCGTTGGAATGGACCGCTTTGAAGCACGTAAAGCGATTGTGAAAGAATTAGAAAAAAGAGACCAACTCATTAAAGTAGAATCACACATGCATAGCGTTGGACACTCAGAACGTAGTAACGCAATTGTCGAGCCTTATTTATCGACACAGTGGTTCGTTAAAATGGCACCACTTAGAGATGAAACACTCGAAAACCAAGAGACGGATAATAGAGTTAATTTCGTACCGAACCGTTTTGAAGGTACGTTTAACCGCTGGATGGAAAACGTTCATGACTGGGTAATTTCAAGACAGTTATGGTGGGGGCACCAAATTCCAGCATGGTACCATAACGAATCTGGTGAAATGTATGTCGGCGAAGAAGCGCCAGAAGATATTGAAAACTGGACGCAAGATAAAGACGTATTAGATACGTGGTTCTCAAGTGCATTATGGCCGTTCTCTACGTTAGGTTGGCCAGAAGAAACGGACTTACTCAAAAAGTATTATCCAACGAACGTACTCGTCACTGGATATGACATTATATTCTTCTGGGTATCGCGTATGATCTTCTCAGGTCTGGAGCAAACTAATAAGCGTCCGTTTAATGATGTATTACTACATGGACTTGTTCGTGATGAACAAAATCGTAAAATGTCTAAATCTCTAGGCAACGGAGTAGACCCGATGGACGTGATTGATAAATACGGTGCAGATGCACTTAGATACTTCTTATCAACAGGTTCTACACCAGGGCAAGACTTACGTTATAGCGATGAAAAAGTTGAGTCTGTGTGGAACTTTATCAACAAAATTTGGAATGCATCGCGATTTGGGTTAATGAATATTGGTTCAGACTTTAAACATGCTGATATTAACTTGGAGGGCGAAAAAACAGTTGCTGACGAGTGGATTTTAACGCGCTTAAACGATACGATTCGTGAAGTAACTCGTCTATTCGATAAATACGAATTCGGTGAAGTTGGACGTGTTTTATATCATTTCATTTGGGATGATTTCTGTGATTGGTACATTGAAATGTCTAAAATCTCAATGAACGAAGGTACTGAAGAAGAAAAACAAATGACGCGTTCAGTATTACTTTACACACTTGATAAAATTCTAAAAATGTTACATCCGTTTATGCCATTTGTCACTGAAGAAATTTACCAAGCGATTGATAATAGTCAATCTATCGTTGTGAGCGAATGGCCAACAGTAGACGAATCACTATCTAACGAAGAAAGTAATAAGACGATGAGTTTACTTGTAGACATTATTAAGTCTGTCCGTCAAACGAGAAATGAAGTGAATACACCACTATCTAAGCCGATCGATATTAAAATTGAAATTAAAGATGCAAACAGTCGAGCACTTATTGAAGAAAACAAAAACTATATCACTCGATTCACAAATCCTGAAACGTTAGAAATCAGCGAAAAAGTGAACATTCAAGACGATGCAAAAACTCAAGTCGTTAAAGGTGCAACTGTCGTTTTACCACTTGAAGGTTTAATCGATATAAACGAAGAAATCGAACGTTTAGAAAAAGAACTCGAGCGTTTAGATGGCGAATTAAAACGTGTTAAAGGTAAATTAAGCAATGAAAAATTTGTGCAAAATGCACCGGAAAAAATCGTAAATGAAGAGCGTGAAAAAGAAGCTTCATACAAAGCGCAATATGAAGATGTTGAAGCTCGACTAAACGGGTTAAGAGGTAAGTAACATGAATTATGATGAGACGTTAGAATGGATACACAATAGAGGAAAATTCGGCATCAAACCAGGCGTTAAACGCATGGTTTGGATGCTGAATGAACTAGATAACCCACAAGACAATATTACAGGCGTACATGTCGTAGGTACGAATGGTAAAGGTTCTGTAGTATCGTATATACGTAGTGCGTTAAATGAAAATGATTATTCAGTTGGAACATTCACTTCACCTTATATTGAAGTGTTCAATGAACGCATTTCAATCGACGGTACGCCGATTTCTAACGAAGATCTCGCACACGTTGCCAATATCGTACGTCCTGTGAGTGAACGAATGGCTGAAGAGACTGAACTTGGACAAGCGACAGAATTTGAAATTATTACGACGATGATGTTTGTGTATTTCGGTAATGTCCATCCAGTAGATATCGTAGTAGTAGAAGCGGGAATTGGTGCGACTCATGACTCAACGAATGTATTTAAACCAGTCATGACCATTTTAACGAGTATCGGTAAAGATCATACAGATATATTAGGAGAAACACTCGTCGAAATTACGAAAGACAAAGCTGGAGTTATTAAAGAAAATACCCCGCTTGTATATCATGTAGATGATACAGATTCAAAACAAGTCATTTACAAATTATTAGAAGAAAACGATGCGAAAGGTATAGAGCTCGGAAGAGACATTATTTTACTAGATAATGACAATGAGTTTTCATTTAAATATAACGATTATGATTTTAACGATATTCAGTTAAAAATGCTTGGATACCATCAGATGCAAAATGCGAGCTTAGCACTTGCAGCACTTCTTGAAATGCATGAATTAAAAATTGTAAATTTAGATATGAATAAAACAGTCCATGGTGTTGAAGACGTCACATGGGTCGGTCGAATCGAAGTATTACAAGAAGACCCGACGATTATTATAGACGGGGCGCATAATAAAGAAGCGGTTGACGTTTTAATTAAAACGATCAAAGATAATTATGCAAATAGAAAGATTACAGTTTTATTTTCATGTGTCGACGGAAAACCAATTCAATATATGGTCGATGAACTCGCATCAATTGCAGATGAATTTGTCGTGACTGAATTTGATTTTTATCGTAAAAAACCAGTTCAAGACATTTATGATGCCGTGAACCATCCGAATTTAAGACAAGTCGATGATTATATAAAATTTGTCGATCAGTTTGATGGTGATGTATTGCTTTGTACAGGTAGTTTATATTTCATCAGTT
>NZ_CAVG010000062.1 GCF_000438455.1 Nosocomiicoccus massiliensis | reverse complement strand
GGGGGGAAATTTTATGGCAAACAATTTACAAGAAAATGCAAAGCGCACATTGAATGTAAATGGGGTTCTGAAGACATACTACTCACTCAGATCTTTAACAGATGCTGGGCATAGTGATGTTGAACAGCTACCATATTCTATTCGTGTGTTATTAGAATCTGTCTTACGTCAGTATGACGGACATTCTATTCAAGAAAAACATATCGAGTCTCTTGCGAACTGGGACAAAGGTGATTTACAAGGTAAAGAAGTACCGTTTAAACCATCACGTGTAATTCTTCAAGACTTTACAGGTGTACCAGCTGTCGTGGACTTAGCGTCATTACGTAAAGCGATGAATGACAAAAACGGTGACATTCAAAAAATTAACCCTGAAGTACCAGTGGACTTAGTCATCGACCACTCAGTACAAGTTGATTCTTACGGCACACATAGTGCACTCGTTAAAAACATGGAATTAGAATTTGAAAGAAATAAAGAGCGTTACGAATTTTTACGCTGGGCAGCTGAAGCGTTTGATAACTATCAAGCAGTGCCACCAGCTACAGGTATCGTTCACCAAGTAAACTTAGAGTACTTAGCAAACGTTGTACATGACCGTGACAATGTAATCTTCCCTGACTCACTCGTTGGTACAGACTCTCATACGACAATGATCAACGGTTTAGGAGTGCTCGGATGGGGTGTTGGTGGTATCGAAGCTGAAGCAGGAATGCTCGGTCAACCAAGTTACTTCCCATTACCTGAAGTTATTGGTGTTAAATTAAAAAACCAATTACCAGAAGGTGCAACAGCAACAGACTTAGCATTACGTATCACTCAAATGCTACGTGAACACGGTGTTGTTGGTAAATTCGTTGAGTACTTCGGTGAAGGGGTATCAAATTTACCACTTGCTGACCGTGCAACGATTTCAAACATGGCACCAGAATACGGTGCAACGAACGCATTATTCCCAGTCGATGAGGAAACATTAAACTACTTAAGACTAACTGGTCGTTCTGAAGATCATATTCAATTAGTTGAACAGTACTTAAAAGAAAACGATTTATTCTTTAATCCAGATAAAGAACCAACATATTCTGAAGTGCTTGAATTAGACTTATCTACAGTAGAGCCTTCATTATCAGGACCGAAACGTCCTCAGGACTTAATCTTACTTTCAAAAATGAAAGAAGAATTCGAAGCGTCTGTAACGAGAGAAAATGGTAACCACGGTCACGGTTATTCTAAAGAAATCTTCGACCAAAAAGTCGACGTTGAGTATAACGACGGTGGAAAAGAAACTCTTAAAACAGGTGATTTAGTCATCGCTGCTATTACATCTTGTACGAACACATCTAACCCGTACGTTATGTTAGGTGCAGGATTAGTTGCTAAAAAAGCAGTCGAAAAAGGATTATCAGTTCCTAAGCACGTGAAAACTTCACTTGCACCAGGTTCAAAAGTAGTTACTGGTTACCTTGAAAACTCAGGTCTTCAAGAGTATCTAGATAAGCTAGGGTTTAACACTGTTGGTTACGGTTGTACGACATGTATCGGTAACTCAGGTCCATTACGTGACGAAGTAACAGAAGCAATTACTGAAAACGACATGCTCGTGTCATCTGTATTATCTGGTAACCGTAACTTTGAAGGGCGTATCCACCCACTAGTTAAAGCGAACTACTTAGCGTCACCACAGCTCGTAGTTGCTTACGCTTTAGCAGGTACGGTTGATATTGACCTTTATAACGATCCGATTGGACAAGATAAAGACGGTAACGACGTATTTATGAAAGATATCTGGCCATCAATTCAAGAAGTTAGAGATACTGTGTATGAAACAGTAACACCAGAATTATTCAAACGTGAATACGAGACAGTGTTTACTTCAAACGAAACGTGGAACAACATTAAAGTAACAGATGCACCATTATACGACTTCTCTGATGATTCAACGTATATTCAAAACCCAACATTCTTCGAAGAGTTACCAGAAGAAGCGGGCAAAGTTGAAGCATTAAATGACCTTAAAGTTCTTGCGAAGTTCGGTGACTCTGTAACGACAGACCACATTTCTCCAGCAGGTGCGATTGGTAAAGATACACCAGCAGGTAAATGGTTAATTGAACAAGGTGTATCACCACGTGACTTTAACTCATACGGTTCTAGACGTGGTAACCATGAAGTAATGGTACGTGGAACATTTGCGAACATTCGTATTCGTAACCAAGTTGCACCAGGAACTGAAGGTGGATACACAACTTATTGGCCAACTGGCGAAGTAATGAGTATTTACGACGCAGCTATGAAGTATAAAGAAGACGGCACTGGTTTAGTTGTACTTGCTGGTGACGACTACGGAATGGGATCAAGCCGTGACTGGGCAGCTAAAGGTACAAACTTACTCGGTGTGAAAGCAGTACTTGCTGCATCATACGAAAGAATTCACCGTTCTAACTTAGTTATGATGGGTGTATTACCGCTTCAATTTGTTGAAGGTAAACACGCTGAAGACTACGGTTTAGAAGGAAACGAAACGTTTAACATCCCTGTAAACGAAGATGTTAAACCAGGAGATATCATTACAATCACTGCGACTAAAGAAGATGGAAGCACTGTAGATATCGATGTTAAAGTGAGATTTGACTCTGAAGTAGAAGTAGACTACTATCGTAATGGTGGTATCTTACAAATGGTACTTAGAGACAAACTTAAAAACTAATTGCTCACATATAAAAGGCCAAGACAAATGTCTTGGCCTTTATTTCTTTTTAAATAAGTATGCTTTTGGTTCAGTTTTGTTTTTAATCCGCTTCATGTTTGGTATGTGTTTAAAGACGATAAGTATAAAGAGTATTCCTGATACGATTTTCAGTGCTAAATTATTTGTAAATAACGATAGTATAAAGAGCATCGTAACGGCAGATACACTCGCAAGTGATACGTAGTGGAATACAGTTAAGACGATTAAAAAACAGAGTAAAATAATTAAAAAGATAAGAGGCGTAACGGCCATGATCACACCGGCACCAGTTGCGACAGCTTTTCCACCTTTAAACTTTAAAAATATAGAAAAAACATGACCAAGTGCTGCACATAATCCAAATATAATGACCGGTATATCTACGTTCATCCACATCGCTACATAAACTGGAATTGCACCTTTTAAAAAGTCTAATATTAAGACGATAATCCCTGATTTTTTACCTAAAATTCTAAACGTATTCGTCGTACCGATATTACCGCTTCCGTGTTGTCTTATATCGACGTTATAAAACACTTTTCCGATAATGTAAGCAAACGGAATCGCACCAAAAATATATGAAGCAATAAGTAAAACAATTGTTGATAATTCCATTTGACACCCTCATTTTTAATAGTAGGTAATAATATTTTAACACATCTCGCTCGTGTGTATATAATTATTAATGAAGCGTCTATAATAATGTTATGTTAACTTATAAAATATGTTAGAGGTTTTCAAATTGAGGGAAGTACTATAAAATATAAGAAGAGTTTTTAATTCGAACGTATGTTTGTAGGAGGTACACGGTTGGCACATTCAAATTACTCAGATGACTCAATTCAAATATTAGAAGGCCTAGATGCGGTTCGTAAACGTCCAGGTATGTATATAGGATCAACGGACGCGAGAGGTCTTCATCACTTAGTATATGAGATTACAGATAACGCAGTAGATGAAATTATTAACGGATTTGGAAATAAAATAGAAATTACAATCAATAGAAATGGAAGTATTACTGTGAGTGATAACGGACGTGGATTACCAACAGGCATGCACCAAAGTGGTAAGTCGACGCCAGAAGTTATTTTTACAATCCTCCACGCTGGAGGTAAATTTGGCTCTGGTGGATATAAAACGTCTGGAGGACTTCATGGTGTTGGTGCGTCCGTCGTAAACGCATTATCAGAATGGCTAGAACTTGAAATATGTAGAGACGGTAAAAGATATAGTATGTCATTTAAAAACGGCGGAGAAGTTGACGAGCCGTTAAAAGAAATTGGCAATACGAACCAAACCGGAACGCGTGTCACGTTTAAGCCGGATAACACGATTTTTAAAACGGGTACACAGTTTAACTTTGAAACGATCGTTGACCGTATGAGAGAATCCGCATTTTTAGAAAAAAATCTAGAAGTGATTATTACAGACTTAAATACAGATAAACATGAATCGTTTCATTACGAAGATGGCTTACTTTCTTTTATTAATTTCTTACATGAAGGTAAAGAAAACTTCGGATCACCGATCGCGTTTTCTGGTAATCTAAACGGTATGCAAGCAGATGTTGCATTTCAATATAATGACCAGTACACAGAAACGGTCATGAGTTTTGTAAACAATGTCCGTACGAAAGACGGCGGTACGCACGAAGTTGGCTTTAAATCATCATTTACACGTATTTTTAATGATTTCGCACGTAAAATTGGTGAATTAAAAGATAAAGACAAAAACCTCGAAGGTAACGATATTCGTGAAGGGCTAACAGCTGTCATTTCCGTTAAAATTCCTGAAGAGTTACTTCAATTTGAAGGACAAACAAAAGGGAAGCTCGGTACACCTGAAGCGAGACAATTAATGGATCACGTTTTAAGTGAGAATTTACCATATATTTTAGAAGAGAACGGTGTTTTATCTGCTGAACTGGTTAAAAAAGCAATTAAAGCAAGACAAGTGCGTGTCGCTGCACGTAAAGCACGTGAAGAGATGCGTAACGGTAAAAAATCCAAACGTCGTGACGTTTTACTATCTGGTAAGTTAACACCAGCTCAAAGCAAAAACAGAAAGAAAAACGAACTCTTTTTAGTAGAGGGGGACTCTGCAGGAGGTTCAGCGAAACTTGGTCGCGATAGAAAATTCCAAGCGATTTTACCGTTAAGAGGTAAAGTGATCAATACAGAACGCGCACGTTTTGAAGATATCTTTAAAAATGAAGAAATAAATACGATTATCCATACGATCGGCGCAGGTGTTGGTAATGAGTTTGATATCGATCAAGTGAATTACGATAAAGTAATCATTATGACAGATGCGGATACAGATGGTGCACATATTCAAGTACTACTCCTTACTTTCTTCTTTAATTATATGCGTCCACTTTTACATGCGGGTAAAGTGTATATCGCGTTACCTCCGTTATTTAAATTAGAAAAAAAACGTGGTAAAAAACAAGAGGTTCGATATGTATGGACAGAAGAGGAACTTGAAGAAATGAAAGAAGAACTCGGGGATAACGTTGAAATTCAACGCTACAAAGGTCTCGGGGAAATGATGGCAGACCAGCTTTGGGAGACGACGATGGATCCAGAAAATCGTACGCTCATTCAAGTGCTCATCGATGACGAGGCGCTCTCATTAAAACGTGTATCTACGTTAATGGGAGATAACGTTGAAATTAGACGTGACTGGATTGAAGAAAATGTCAGCTTTACGTTAGAAGATGACGCGTCAATACTCGATAGTGATCGTATAGACATTTTAGAGGACGGTGATAGTTATGCATAAACATATTCAACAATTAAAACTTGAAGACGTCATCGGTGACCGATTTGGGCGATACAGTAAATACGTCATACAAGACCGTGCGATTCCAGATGTACGTGACGGATTAAAACCCGTACAGCGCCGTATTTTATATGCGATGTATAAAGACGGAAATACGTATAACAAAGGATATCGTAAATCTGCGAAAACTGTCGGTAACGTAATTGGTAACTATCACCCACACGGTGAATTGAGTATATATGACGCGATGGTACGCTTAGGTCAAGACTGGAAGATGCGTGAAGAGCTCGTTCAAATTCACGGTAACAAAGGTTCAGTCGACGGAGACCCACCAGCAGCAATGCGTTATACTGAAGCGCGTCTGTCTGAATTATCGGGTGAGTTATTAAACGATATCGATAAAGATACTGTCGACTTTATGGACAACTTCGACGACACGGCAAAAGAACCGACAGTATTACCGTCAAAGTTTCCGAATATTTTAGTGAACGGTTCAACTGGTATTTCAGCGGGTTACGCAACAGACATCCCACCACATAATTTAGAAGAAGTGATTAATGCGACGTTAAAAGTCATCGATAAACCGACTGTAAAAACAAGTGAATTACTTGAAATTATGCCAGGACCTGATTTCCCAACAGGTGGGATTATTCAAGGTAAAAAGGAACTTCAAAAAGCATATGAAACAGGACAAGGTAGAATTGTCGTGCGTGCAAAAGTCGACGTTGAAACTAAACGTGGAGACAAAGTGCATTTAGTCATTACAGAATTACCGTTTGAAGTAAATAAAGCAGCACTTGTTAAAAAGATCGATGAAATTATATTAGATAAAGAAGTCGACGGTATGTTAGAAGTACGAGATGAAACAGACCGTGACGGTTTAAGGGTAATCATCGAATTACGTAAGGACTCTAATATCGATGCGATACTCAATTACTTATATAAAAAGACGAATTTACAAGTGTCGTATAACTTTAATATGGTCGCGATTAATAACCGCCGACCAAAATTATTAAGTTTAAAAGAGATGTTAGAAGCATATATCGCACATCAAAAAGACGTCGTTTTACGTCGTTCTAGATATTTACTCGATGCAGCGTCAAAACGTATGCACATTATCGAAGGATTAATGCGTGCGTTATCGATACTCGACGAAGTTATTCGAATTATTCGTGAATCAGAAAATAAAAAGAATGCGAAAGAAAACTTAATGAGTGCGTATGATTTTACTGAACGACAAGCAGAAGCAATCGTCATGCTTCAGTTATATCGTTTAACAAATACTGATATCGTAGATTTAGAAAACGAACATGTCGATTTAGAATTCGAAATCAATACGTTAAAAGAAATTATCGACGATGAAAACACGCTTAAAAAAGTAATTAAAAAAGAATTGCGTGACGTGAGACAACAATTCAAATCAGAGCGCTTAACTGTCATAGAAGACAAAATACAATCACTTGAAGTAAATCGTGAGATGTTAATTCGAGAAGAGGATACAGTAATTACTGTGACACGTGACGGATACATTAAGCGTACAAGTCCGAGAAGTTTTGGAGCGAGTCCATTTGAAGAACTCGGTATGAAAGATGACGATGAGTTACTGTTCTTTAAAGAAGGACATACGCTAGAAACGTTACTCGTGTTTACAAACCGAGGTAATTATATGGTAATCCCTGTCCATGAACTAGAAGAGATTCGTTGGAAAGACCACGGCGTACATTTATCGAGTAAATATAATATCGAAAGTAATGAGTACCCACTGTTTGCGTATGCGATTGAGTCGTTTGATGAAGCGGCTTCTATCGTCATTACGACAAAACTTGGTCAAGTGAAGAAAACAACGTTAAAAGATCACGAAATGACACGCATTAACCGTGTGATTACAGCGATCAACTTAAGCAAAGACGACGCGGTCGTTAGCGTGGACGTTGTCACGGACAATACGAACATATTGTTGCTGACTAAAAACGGTATCGCACTGATGTTTAAGATCGATGAAGTATCAGAAACTGGCCTTCGTACAAAAGGTGTTAAAGGTATTTCATTAAAAGATAATGACGCAGTCGTATTCGGACAACTCGTAAAGGATAATGATTACTTGTTATCTGTGACAAATAGAGGTGCAGTTAAACGTACGAGTATCGACGTATTTGAGCTTGGTAAACGTAGTCAAGTCGGTAAAATGTTATATAAAACAGTGAAGTCAAAACCGCATGAGGTAATACGTGCCACACTTTACAAAGGTAACTTTAAGATTTTCTTATTTAATGATACGGAGCATGTAGATATTGAAGCAATGGACATTCGTTTATCTGACAAATATTCAAATGGTTCATTTGTGATTGACGAAGATAAATTTGGGGAAATAGAAACTGTAATTTTTTCTAAATATATATAATACGGTCGAAATGCTTTACCGTATTGTATTTTAGATGTAAGTTGTTAAAATAGAGATATGATAATGTAAAGGGGGAAAATTATCATGGCTGAAAACAAAAATGAAAAACAGTTTTCAAGACGTGACTTCCTGAAGACAACAGGTGTTGCTACTGGTGGTATTATCGGTGGTTCGTTACTTGGTGGACTCATTGGGTTCAACTTAGATGGCGGTAAATCAGATGCACCGACTGTCGGAGGAGGCGATTCTGGTGAAGGTGGCGGCCAATCGGCTGAATCACTCCCAATTAAAGATGCGCGAACATACTTCAGTCGTCAAGACGACTTTAAAAACCTTGCTGCAGCTGCAGATATAATTTATCCAGAAGATGATAATGGACCGGGTGCAACTGAACTCGGCGTACCGTATTTCATCGATAGACAAATGTATGGTCACTACGGACATAACTCAACAGACTACCGTTTTGGACCATTTGAACCGATGCGTTCAGATACTCACGGGCGTCAAGAAAGAATTACACGTGGTGAGATGATGATTATCGGTTTAAGAAAATTAACTGATGTCAGTCAAGAAGCTCACGATAAAAAGTTCCATGAACTTGAAGAGAAACAAATGATTGATATTTTAAAACAATTTGAAGCGGGAGAAGTTGAAACGCCAGGTATGCGTTCAGAGGCATTCTTTGAATTATTAAGAAGCCTTGTGATTGAAGGTGTGTATTCTGACCCGGTTTACGGCGGCAATAGAGATATGGCAGGTTGGAAGATGATCGGTTACCCAGGACCACGTATGGGATGGGAACACGATATTATGTCTGAAGAGTTCTTAGAACTCGAACCTGAAAGTTTAAGAGATTATCAAGGAGGAGGCGTAACTTATGGCTAAGAAATTAGATAAAGTCGACGTAGTTGTTGTAGGTACCGGCTGGGCTGGTGGAGTAGTAAGTGCTGAAATGGCGAAAGCTGGTAAAAAAGTAGTTACACTAGAGCGTGGTGGAGACGCGAACCGACAAGACTATATCGGTGTAAAAGACGAGCTTCGTTTTGATAATCGTTTCCAAATCATGCAAAATCTAAAAGGTGATACAGTAACGTCACGTAACGAAATGGACGAAACAGCATTACCTGTTCGTACGATGAAAGACTTCCAATTAGGAGTTAACGTCGGTGGAGCAAGTGTGCACTGGGCAGGTAGTACATATCGTTACTGGCCATATGACTTTGAAATTCGTAGTATGACTGAAGAGCGCTACGGAAAAGATAAAATTCCTGAAGAAATGTCAATTCAAGACTGGGGAATTACTTACGAAGAGCTTGAGCCATATTATGAAATGTGGGAGAAAACAGCAGGTATTGGTGGGGAGCAAGATCCATTAGCTCCAGAACGCAAAATGGAATGGCCAAACCCACCAATGGAAGAAACTCCTCCATTAAAATTATTTAAAGATGCAGCGAGAGAACTCGGATTACATCCGTTCCAAATGGCATCAGGAAACATGTCTCAAAACTATGAGAACCCTGATGGTGAAAAGATGAACGCTTGTATGTACTGCTCATTCTGTACACGTGCAGGATGTGACTTCAGTGCAAAGTCTGACCCACTCGCAACAGTTATTCCAACTGCTTTAAAACACGATAACTTTGAATTACGTACACATTCTCTTGCTCGTAGAGTACTGTACAACAAAGGCTCTAAAAAAGCAGAAGGTATTCTTTATACAGACTTAGTTACTGGTGAAGAGTATGAGCAACCAGCAGACGTTGTTGTACTTGCAGCATTTGCGATTTCAAACAACCGTCTACTTATGCTTTCAGACATCGGTGAACAGTACGACCCAGAGACACGTAAAGGTGTAATTGGACGTAACTTCAACGGTCAATACAACTCTTCATTTAACGGTGCAAGAGGATTCTTCGACGATAAGAAGTTTAACTTATACATGGGTGCAGGAGCACTTGGTGCTTGCTTAAACGACTATCAAGCAGATAACTTTGACCACACTGATTTAGACTTCATCGGTGGTGGATGTATCGAATTACGTCAATACGGATTTGGTGCGATCGCTAGTGGACAAAACATTAAAGGCGATACACCAACATGGGGTAAAGAGTTTAAAGAAGAGTCACTAAAATATGCATATAGTATGCTACACGTTTGGTACTCTGCATGTACTTTATCTTACTACCACAACTACACGGATTTAGATCCAACATATAAAGATGAGTTCGGTGACCCATTATTACGTGTAACGTATAAATTTGGTGACAACGAACGTAACATCGCGAAGTTCGGTGTAGAAAGATGTCATGAAATCCTAGAAGCGATGGGCGCAGACCACATCGAAGACGACCAAGTACCTGAAGAATTTGACCACAAGTATCAAGGTGGACACTACACAGGTGGAGTAATCATGGGTGAATCAAGTGAGAACTCAGCAGTCAACAACTATCTACAAATGTGGGACGTTGACAACCTATTCGTAGTCGGTGGATCAGCATTCCCTCAATTTGGAGGACACCACCCAACACCAACAATCGGTGCACTCGCATACCGTGCGTCAGAAGGTATCCTAAAATACTTAGACGACGGTGGCGGACAATTAGTAAAAGATAAAGAAGCGGCGAACGCATAATATAAAATTTAATTCGCACACCCTCTAATGCTAGATGAAAATCTAGTTTTGCACTGACCCCCTAAATCCGGACACGGATTTAGGGGGGTTATTTGTATGTCAAAATACAGTTATTATTTGAAGATAGACATTATAAGAAGATATGAAGAAGGATTAGGGCCAGTCGGTCTTTCTAAGGAATTTAACGTAAAGAAAGATACAATCAAAAAATGGATTAGACAATATAAGATACATGGTGATGAAGGTCTTAAAAAAAGCATGTCCAAAACACGTTATTCTGGTGAGTTTAAGTTATCCGTATTAAACTATAGGAAAGATAACGAAATTTCCTATACAGAAACAGCTCAAGTCTTTGGTATTAAAACGCCATCTACCATTGCTAGTTGGCAGCGAAAGTATGATGAAGAAGGCTTTAGTGGTTTATGTGGTACTTTAGGAAGACCTAGAAAATGTGAGGGAACGACTATGGCTAAGAATAACCATGAACCAAAAGAACTATCAAAGTCTGAAAGAGAAGAACTTATTGAACTAAGAGAAAGAAATGAGTATCTTGAAGCAAAACTGCTTTACCAAAAAAAGTTGGATGCCTTGCTTCGGGAAAAGCGTGCTCAAACAAAGAAAAGACGCAAGTAGTACTAGAAGTAAGGCAAATTAAACCAAAGATTAAACTAAGTACTTGGTTAGAGGTTTCTGAGTTACCAAGATCTTCATTTTATGAATGGAAAGAAAAATTAAATCAGGTAAATGAATCTGAGCAGCGATTAGTTCAACAAATACAATCTATCATTCAAGAATCTAGATTTACTTACGGATATAGAAGAGTTGTACTCGCACTGAAGAATCTAGGAATTATTGTGAACCATAAAAGAGTGCTCAGACTTATGAAGAAGCACAATTTATTGTGTACGAAATTCACAACAAGAAGTAGAAAGTATAGTTCGTATAAAGGTGAAGTTGGAAAAATCGCAGATAATGAGCTAAACAGAGCATTTAACGTAGATCAGATGAATGAAGTTTATGTCAGTGATGTAACTGAGTTCAAAGTGGACAACTCAGATGTCAAAGTGTATCTCTCACCCATTATGGACTTATATAATAGTGAGATTGTGTCATTTAGTATCTCTACATCGCCAACTGTTCGCTTTGTTTGTATTTCCTTAGAGAAAGCTATTGAAAAGCTGCCTACAGAGCATAATCTCATGATTCATACAGATCAAGGATTCCAATATCAGCATAGC
>NZ_CAVG010000061.1 GCF_000438455.1 Nosocomiicoccus massiliensis | reverse complement strand
GATTTGTAAAATTTTAAATGATAAAGTATTAACGAAAATACTATTAACAAATATCTCAGAACTTTTTAATGAGTATGAAGAAGTGGATATTACTCAATTAGGTTTTCCTGAAAACTGGACAAATATTTTAGAAACCATATAAAAGTATCGTAATAAATTAGGTTTAATAAATTCATTTATTACAGTGCTTAATATTATGAACTTTTAGTTATTTAGGCGTTTATTTACAAAAAATGTGCGATTTTGTTAGATATCCGCGGATAATTAACATATTTTAGTTTTTCGACCTTGTTTTTGTTAGATATATCAGGATAATTAACAAATTTTTGATTTTTCAACTGCTTTTTGTTAAATATATCCAGATATCTAACATATTGTGAGTTATTTTGTTAAATAAACAGCACTAATCATCGATTAATGCTCAAAATTGCCTTTTTAAACTGTATATGATACATTTAAGTCAAAATATGAATGCGTTTTCAGAAAAGGAGATTGATGATGATGAAAAAACTTTCTGCTGATAATACTGTTTTTTCTTTTTCTAAAGATCACGAACCGGTCATGTTTATTGATAGTGGTGAAACAATTGAGGTTGAGACGGTTGATGGTTTATCGAATCAAATTCGTAAAGAATCGGATATGATTGATTCACTCGATTGGGATAAGGTGAATCCAGCAACGGGTCCTATTTTTGTCAATGGTGCTGAAAAAGGTGACACGCTTAAAGTAACGATTGAAAAAATTAATATCGATACTCAAGGCGTACTTTTAACAGGTCCAGAAATTGGAATGCTTGGTGATAAGCTCACTGAGATGACTAAAAAGATTGTACAGATTAAAGATGATAAAGTAATTTTTAACGAAAAACTTTCTTTCCCAATTACTAAGATGATCGGTGTTATTGGGGTTGCTCCTGAACAAGATGAAATACCTTGTGGAACTCCAGATTCTCATGGTGGAAATATGGATACGACGATTATTAAAGAAGAATCTGTTGTTTATTTCCCAGTTCGGACAGATGGTGCGTTACTATGCCTAGGAGATTTCCACGGTGCGATGGGTGATGGTGAAATTTGCGGTACAGGTGTAGAAATCGCTGGTTCTGCCGTTTTAAAAGTTGAAGTAATTAAAGATAATGTAATCGAGCATCCAATCGTCAAATATGATGAAGGACTTTCGTTTATCGTTTCAAAAGAAACACTCGATGAGTCAGTTAAAGAAGCTACCAAACAAGCGGTTCATTACTTAACTAAAAATACTGATTTAGAATTAGACGAAGCTGCGATGTTGTTAAGTGCGGTCGGTCAGGCACAGATCAGTCAAGTCGTCGATCCACTTATGACAACGCGGTTTTTAATCCCACAATTTGTGTTAGATACGTACGACTTAAACTTCTATTAAGATAAAGAACTTTAGGCACTTCTACTATCAAGAGAAGTGTCTTTTTATGCTATCATTATAATTAATAGTGTTTCAGTAGAGGTGAATATTGTGGGAAAATTTTTAGATTTTTTCTTTTCTAAAAGAAGTCGTGAGAAAAGAATCCGTGATGGGTTATTATCGCTGAGAGAGAAGATCGAGCAGGATTATCGTGAAGATGGATACGATAAGATTCCGTATGTCGCGTCTGAAGGGGATGCGCATAATCTGTTAAAGCAAATTAAATTGTCTAACACGTTATTGCCACATAAATCGTATATGACGTTCATTAATGATAACGAGTTAGTGTTCGGGCATGTCGTTATGCTTTGGTGGGTTAAGAATGTGAATCGTAAACGTGCACCGAAGTTCTTTTCACAAGAGTACGGTTTAAACTATAAAGAAGAATTAAAGTGGTTAAAGACTCTAGATTTTGTTGATGAAGAAAATGTGTTGACTCAAAAAGGTGAAGACATGTTGAACAGTCATACAGATATCATTGAACATCATAAAGAGAAGTTTAGGTAAGGTTGCTAGCTTGATCTAAACTTATTTAACAAAAATTCTGCGGATATGTTAGATATCTTAAGATAATTAACATATTTATGAGTGTAGGATTGATTTTTGTTAAATAAATTTGTTTATCTAACAAAATTGAATACAAACAACTAAAAGCAGTTCCGTTGGCTGAAGATTATGTTTTCTTCTCTTGGTGAAAGACGGGCGAAAATGCCGGATGATTCGAAAGGAATTTCATCTTTTCAAGCATTTACAATAAGCGCTGCCCAGCGTATTGGCACAGCAAATATCGCAGGGGTGGCGACAGCTATTGTCTTCGGTAGACTGGTGCCGTACTCGGCGTTCAGTTAGTGTGGACGCTTGCCGACCTCTTTATGGCTTTCCTAGCGATTATCAACTTAATGATGGTTGTCGCACTAAGTCCATTAGTGTTTGAGTTGATGAGGGAGTATAAAGCACAAAAAGACAGAGGAGAACCTCCAATCCTTTATACGAAAAATATCACTTACTTATTGCCAGAAGACAATGAGTGGGGGGATGAGGATTATCGTAAAGATAGTCCGGACGAGTATAAGTAAATTAGATTTGAATTTCAAGGTATATAAAAACTGCTCTTAACCGCACAACGGGGGGCAGTTTTTAATTAGAGCGTTAGATAATTAGGGCCAATAATAAATATGTTTTTTTAAACTTTAATATACGATTCGTTCATAAGCTAAGTAAAAATTTTGAGTGATATTTAATAATTTACAAAATATTAACAAAAATTGTGTTGTAATGTGTTATATTAACTTCAAGAGATATAATAAAGAAATGTCGGAGGCAATAATGGAAGAAACACTCAATTTAGAAGACATTTTAGAAGTGATTAAAAAAATATCTTAATGATCGCAATTATGACGTTGTGGTTTGGTTGTATTGCAGCTTATGCAACGTTTTCTTTAATGACACCGCAATATGAAGCTAAAACACAAATTTTAGTCAGCCAGACTCAGAACGCTGAAGCAATCAATAATCAAGATATTCAAGCGAGTCTACAATTAATTAATACATATAGGGATATTATAAAAAGCCCAACAGTGCTCGATGAAGTAGTAAGTAATCTAGAACTACAAGAATCATCATCAGCTATTTCTAATAAAATTGAAGTGACCAATCAGAATCAGTCACAAGTACTGACTGTAACAGTCACAGATGAATCCGCACAAAGAGCAGAGTATATTGCCAATGAAGTGGCGGCAGTTTTCCAAAATACAGTACCTGAAGTTATGAACGTAGATAATGTATCTGTACTCGCAGCAGCAGATGTTGGAGAAAATCCATCACCTGTATCACCTCAGCCGATGATTAACATTGCAATCGGATTAATTTTAGGATTGCTTACTGGATTAGGTTTCGCCTTCTTAAGAGCATTTATGGATAAACGTATACAGACCGAAGAAGATGTAGAAAAACACTTAGACTTACCTGTACTCGGAACAGTGCCAACATTTAAAAAGTAGGGAGGGTTTAATATGTTTGGAAAAAATTAATAGAAAGTTCCAATCAGAACAAGGGAACTTATTGTCCAATTCCACCGAATTCTTCAGACTTATGCGGAGAAATTATTTTTGAACTGCAAATGAAAAGATATATACCAGTCATTGCACATCCTGAAAGATGCAGACCATTAAAAGTAAATCCATAGTCTCGCAGTCACTGATAATGTTGATGTCATGATCATGCCTAATATAGACGATATTATGTCGGGCAGAGTAGAAGTAAATGCTTTGAAAAAGGTAGAAGTTGAAGATTTACTAGGAAGAGAACCAGTTCAACTCGATACTGAGGGAATTGAAGAACAAGTTAGAGATAAAGTCATTCTAATTACAGGTGCAGGTGGAAGTATAGGTTTTGAGATTGTTAGACAAATAACTAAGTTCCAGCCACGTAAAATAATTCTTTTAGGACATGGAGAAAATAGTATATACACTATTTTAGAAGAAGTAACGAGTTTTAATAATGAAATAGAATATATACCTATTATTGCGGATATACAAGATAGAAAAAGAATATTCTCAGTTTTTGAAGAATACAAACCAGATATTGTATATCATGCGGCAGCACATAAGCACGAACCTTTGATGGAATATAACCCACAGGAAGCTGTGAAGAATAATATTATTGGGACGAGACCAGCCTGATGGAATCAATTTGATCTTATAGCGGAATAGCGGAACGTGATAAATATAAAGCGAATGATGTTCCAACAGGACTGAAGGGTTGGGCATAGATTAATGGAAGAGATGAAACACCTATTGAAATAAAAGCCAAGTTGGATGGAGAATATGGGTCCTATAATGGATACAAAGTGTTTCCTTGGTACTGTAGTAAGTGTTGTGAAAAGCGATGGTGTAGTTGAAGGTGGGGAAAAAAGTTCGCAAATAGAACAAAGAGTCGTTAGTAATAGGGAGAATTATTCTTAATGAAAAATATATTAATAACGGGGACTAACAGTTATTCTAAAAATAGTTTATCGAGTTGGTTAACGAGATATCCTGACGACTACTCCATTGATACTATCAGCTTAAGGGATAATGCTTGGAAAGCTAAAGATTTTTCGTATTATAATGTGGTTTTCCATGTCGCTGGGATGGCTCATGTTTCTTCTGATCCAAATATGGAAGAAGAATATTACAGAGTAAATCGTGACCTTACGATTGAGACGGCAGAAAAAGCCAAACGTGATGGAGCAGAACAATTTATCTTCATGACAGTCTTATAGTTTACGGAGATAGTAGCAGTGGTACGAGAGTGATTGATTGAAATACGAAAACTAACCCAAGCAATTTTATAGAGACAGCAAAATGCAGGCAGAAAAAGGTATTCTACTTCTTAATAGTGATTAATTCAAAGTTGCTGTAATAAGCCCGCATCTGTAATAAGCCCACATATGATATATGAAAAAATTTAAAAGGAAACTATCCCAAACTTGCTAAAGCAGCCTAGAAACTGCCTTTTTCCGCAGAATACTGAATATGTGAATACGAGCGAAATGGTTAAAATGATTGCAAT
>NZ_CAVG010000060.1 GCF_000438455.1 Nosocomiicoccus massiliensis | reverse complement strand
TATCGTTTTATTGACCAATACAATATATAGTTTTGGTTTTGCTAAAAACTATTAAAATATACCGTATGTAGTCTTTTATCTATATACTGTATTAATCGAAATTGCATTTTGATGATACGAGAAAGATAAAAAAATAATTTCAGAAATGTATAGTTTAAGAACGTTGATATAACAGGCTTTTGTAGTAATAATATTCTGACAAACAGACGAAAATGATTGAATCCTATCAAGGAACTGAGTATCAACATTAGATTCAATGCTGGAAGCCTTGCGGGATAAGAGTTTGAGAAGATTTTAGTGAGACTTATAGATTGATTGAATGGTATATATAATAGGAAGAAACACGGTTTAGGGTGGTTTTTTAGTGAATATCTATTTCGTATTTGTAAGGTAGATTGAATAGATATTACGAGGTGAGTATCGGAATTTGATAAGAAAACGCAATATGTAGTGTTGAAATTTGATTTTCAAAAACAAACATACTATATGTTAATTATGTTGATTTTTCCATCTATTTCTCATATTGCATGTTCAATACGAGGTGGCTATTGATAATAGATGAGTTTAGTAGGTTAGTAGTTGGTTGGAAGTATAGATTTATTGATTCCAGTTAAGTCCTAGCAAACTAAATAATAAGCTTTGATAAAAATTTGAATAAAGCGAGGCTATTTAAAATGATTGATAACGAATTAAGAAATATACCTTTTTCTCCACCAGATATTGCTGATGCGGAGATTGAAGAAGTAATAAAAGCAATGAAGTCAGGTTGGATTACAACAGGACCAAGAACTAAAGAGCTTGAGAAAAGAATAGCTGAATTCGTTGGTACAAACAAGTCTGTTTGTCTAAATTCTGCGACTGCTGCTATGGAGCTTACACTTCGTATTTTAGGTGTCGGACCTGGTGATGAAGTAATCACTTCAGCATACACATATACTGCATCTGCATCAGTTATAGAGCATGTTGGGGCTAAAATAGTATTAGTTGATACTGCACCAGACTCTTTTGAAATGGATTACTCTAAACTAGCAGATGCCATAACAGAGAAGACTAAAGTGATAATCCCAGTAGATATAGCAGGGAAGATGTGTGACTACGATTATATCTTTGATATTATAGAAAGTAAGAAAGACCTATTTAAGCCTAACAATGAACTGCAATGGTTGTTTAATAGAGTAATTGTTATGACGGATGCTGCTCATGCTTTTGGAGCGGAGAGACGAGGAATGAAATGTGGGCAAGTTGCTGATTTTACTTGCTTCTCTTTCCATGCTGTAAAGAATTTTACAACGGCTGAGGGAGGAGCTGTTGTATGGAGTAATGATCGTGGTTTAGATGATGAATGGCTTTATAATCAGTTCATGCTGTATAGCCTTCATGGTCAATCAAAAGATGCACTTGCTAAAACTCAAAAAGGTTCATGGGAATATGATATTGTTTACCCTGCTTATAAGTGTAATATGACAGATATTATGGCTAGTATTGGTTTAGTGCAGTTAGATAGATATGAAGGTTTGTTACAAAGACGGAAAGAGATTATAGAAATGTATGATCGTGCACTACTTCCGTTGGGTATTCAAAGTTTGCAGCATTACGGAGAAAATTTTACTTCGAGTGGTCATCTTTATTTAGTGAGGATACCTGGGATAAGTGAAAAAGTGAGAAATGAAATCATTGTTAGGATGGCTGAAGCTGGTGTTGCATGTAATGTTCACTATAAGCCATTGCCGATGTTTACTGCTTATAAGAATTTGGGATTTGATATTAAGGATTATCCGAATGCTTATAGGCAATATGTTAACGAAATCACGCTTCCCCTTCATACTTTGTTGAGTGATGAAGATGTAGATTATGTTATTGATATCTTGAAAAAGAACATTATATAAACGAAGACAAGTGGGTGACTTGATGAAAAAAATAGCAATACTTGGCTCTGCGAATGCTTTAAAACCGAAAATTATCATTGAAACACTTTTAGATATGAATATTTTTGAGGATAAAGAAATAGTTCTATTTACTGAAAGAGAAGAAGGTATATGTTTTGAATTATGCAGAGAAAAGGGGATTAGGTCGGTTGTTTTTCAAAATGAAAGATTAGATGATAATGAAAGCCTAGAATTAGCAAAAGAACAGAAAATTGACTTGCTAGTTAGTTGTGGATGGCCATATAAAATACCAAACGACTTTCTCGGAATATATAGAATTTATGCCTATTAATTGTCATGGGTCTGTATTACCAGATTACAGAGGTAACAGAGCATACATGCATTATTGGGCAAATTGTGAAAACTTTTATGGTGCAACAATTCATTATATGAATGAAAAATTTGATGATGGAAATATCATAATTCAGGGACGGTTGAAATTATATATGGAGGAAACTCCTGAAATGTTGCATAGAAGGACAGCAGAGTTATGTGCCCATTTACTGCCTACAGCAATATATTTAGTTGAGAGTGGATATGAAGGAAAACAGGCAGATGGCTTAAAGCGTTATTTTAATAAGTTATCACCAGAAGAGTTTGAACAATATAGAAAATCTAATGAGCAACTGAATC
>NZ_CAVG010000059.1 GCF_000438455.1 Nosocomiicoccus massiliensis | reverse complement strand
ATAATTTAAGACATAGCTCGTCTACCTACTCTTTAATAGAAGGGTTAAGTTATATTAATGAATCATTAGAGTCCGTAAAAAAGCCAATTGAATATATAATTGAAAATTATTTGTACGTTAAGGATGGAAAAGGGTATATTTTTGATGATACAAAAAATACAAATGAAATAAAATTAGGACAAAATGCAGCATTTATATTCGCGATTTGCGAATATTTAAAGCATGAAAAAAATGAAGAGTATCTCAAAGCCGCACAACTTGTAGCTGAGGGAACAGTTAATATGATTAATGATAACGGTGAAACAGTTCATGTGCTAAGTTATCCAACACTAGAGGTTAAAGAGAGGTATCGTATTGTTTACTATGATGGAGAAGCAGCGCTTGGTCTTTTAAGATTGTATCAACATGATGGCAATAAAAAATGGCTCAATGCAGTTAAAAGTTTATTTGAGAAATTTATTAGTAGGGACTACTGGAGATATAATGATCACTGGCTAGGGTATTGTGCAAATGAGATGGTTAACATTATACCAGATCGTAGATATTTTGAGCTTGGTATTATAAACGTTTCTACAAACTTAACTTATATTTATAAGCGTGAAACAACATTCCCAACATTTATGGAAATGTTAACCGCATCTTATAAACTTGTGCAAAAGGCAAAAGAAAAAGGATACGGTGATCTGGTTGAGAGTTTGATAGATGAAGACTTTTTAATAATGACATTACATAAAAGAGCAGATTATCAAAGAACGGGGTATTTTTATCCGGAAATTGCTATGTACTTTAAAAATCCAAGTAGAATATTAGGCGCTTTTTTTATTAAACACCACGGCTATAGAGTTCGTATAGATGATATTGAGCACTATGTTTCTGGCTATATACAATATCAAAAACTTTTTAAGTCATAGTTTGAATAGTTTTATAAACGATTATTGATACGATGATAAGAAGAAAGATAAATCTAAGGCTAAGATATTCTGGCTTTTTTTCAGCTGGTTCTTCGAAGTCATCATTTTCAAATTGACGCTCAATTTCCTCGTTGATTTCGTCAATTGTTTTATCTTTATCATTATAATTCATAATTTTTTAACTCCTATAAGTAAAAGTAAGTTTATTTTATCATTAAAAATGAATTATAGAAAGGATACCTTATATGTATACGTTAAAACATTTAAAAAACTTAACATTAGGTAAACTGTATAATACTGAAGGCAATGAAAAAGTAATTATCAATGATTTCGAATATCTTCATAAGAATGTTAAAAATAAAAATACAGCGTTGTTTGTTATTAATGAAAAAACTGGAATAAAGCATTTTCACAAAAAAGAAGAGAAATACCTATCGAATTTTTAGTGCCAAAAGATTTTAAAACTGTAGGTTTAATTATAACTGAAAAATATATTGAATATATAGATGAGAGTATTCCTCAGCTTGTTGTACAAAATATGGTGGAAGCAATGTTTGCTATTGCAAAGAAATCTAGACTAAACTTTAAAAATAAGGTTATAGCTATTACGGGTTCAGTAGGAAAAAGTTCAACTAGATTAATGATTAAGCAAGTGTTGAAAGATTATAATGTGTTAGAAAATGAGCATAACTTTAATACTAGACCTGCAGTTTGGTTATATATGTGTAAACTTTGCCAAAATCCAGATTTTGCGGTAGTAGAAGTTTCGTTAAATGCCTTAAACGAGCGAGGTAATATAAGTCTCGATTTAAGACCGGATGTTGCAGTGGTAACGCCAATTGGAGAAGCACATCTAAGTACTATTAATAATACTCAGCAAATAGCAGACTTTAAGTCTAGGTTACTCGATGGACTAAATGATGAGGGAACCGCGGTTATATCGAACACACATAATATGAGTAAGTATTTAATTAATCGTGCAAGAGAAAATAATTTAAAAGTAATCACTTATGGTGATGAACAAAGTGATATAAAGTTAAAGCAAGTTAAGTCATTTAAGGGATACAGCGAAATTACACTTGAAAGTCTTAATGAGTTAGTTAAATTTGATTTAAAACAATTTGGTAGAGGTATGATTGAAAATGCAGAAGCAGCATATGCTACAGTGCTCTCTCTTAATATCAATAGTTCAGCAATGAATTATCTAAGTGATATTAAACTTTTTGATAAAGTACTTAATACTAAGAAGATACTTAATAGGAATGGTGTTATCACTATATTAGATGATACCCATAACGCTTCATTGCCAGCGATGATTAATGCTATTGAAGCATTTAACGAGCAGGCTAAATTTTATAGTGGAAATAAAATTATTGCACTTGGTAAAATAAATGATCTTGGAGAAAATAGTATTGATATTCATAGAAAGTTAATACCAGTTTTAAATGCTTCTTGTGCAGACTATATTTTTTGTTTAGATCAAGAATTACGACCAGTTGTGATGGGAATCAAAGGAAAAGTAGCCACTTGGTTTAGAGATAGTACGGTGTTAAAAGATCACTTAAAATATTTTATGAATCATAATTCATACACATTACTAAAATCTAGTCATGGCGGAACAAAATTTAAATCTATGGCAATGGAGCTTATTGACGAGCTACCACTTGTGGAAAATGATGCGATGCGCACAGTACAACACAAAATAGGAATAGATGGTATCTCTCATTTATTAACTGAAAAAAATGGAAATGTTCTGGAAAGTCTTAATGTCGAAAATTCAAAAACAATAGAGGGACTGATGTGCTACCC
>NZ_CAVG010000058.1 GCF_000438455.1 Nosocomiicoccus massiliensis | reverse complement strand
AATTACGGATTTAGACCTTTTGGAAATAATATTAGAGTATTTATTTCTAAAGATGATTATGAGTGATACAAATATAAGTAGTTCTTACATTGCAAGGACTACTTATTATAAAAATGTTGACACCGTATTTATGCTGATGATATAATAATTAAGGTTACCGTAGAGATGGTAACGGATGACTTTTGAAATTGTAAGAGTTGCAGAATTCTTACAAATTTTTTATTGTTTTAAAATGAACCACCTGGATGTGTGGATTATTAAAATGAAGAAGGGAGGACACTTAATAAGATGCCTACTATTAACCAATTAGTAAGAAAACCTCGTCAATCGAAGAAAGCTAAATCTAAAGCACCAGCACTGAACAGAGGGTTTAACAGCCTTAAGAAATCAGTAACGCACAACAACTCACCACAAAAACGTGGAGTTTGTACGCGTGTTGGTACGATGGCGCCACGTAAACCGAACTCAGCTTTACGTAAATATGCACGTGTTAGACTTTCTAACAACATGGAAGTTAACGCGTACATCCCAGGAATTGGCCACAACTTACAAGAACACTCAGTTGTTTTAATCCGTGGTGGTCACATTAAAGACTTATCTGGGGTACGTTACACAGTAGTTCGTGGAGCACTTGATACTTCAGGTGTTGAAGGACGTAAACAAGGACGTTCTAAATACGGTGCTAAAAAAGCAAACTCATAATTTAGCGTAATATATAGAATCAATTCATGGAAGGAGGCTACTTAGTATGCCACGTAAAGGTCCAGTACCTAAGAGAGACGTATTACCGGATCCAATTCATAACTCTAAGTTAATTACGAAGTTAATTAACAAGTTAATGATCGACGGAAAACGCGGTACGTCACAAAAAATTCTTTACAGTGCGTTCGAAATCGTAGAAGAGCGTTCAGGTAGAGACGCAAACGAAGTATTCGAAGAAGCATTAGAAAACATCATGCCATTACTAGAAGTTAAAGCACGTCGTGTTGGGGGTTCTAACTACCAAGTACCAGTTGAGGTACGCCCAGAAAGACGTTCAACTCTAGGTCTTCGTTGGTTAGTGAACTACTCACGCCTACGCGGAGAAAAAACAATGGTAGAACGTTTAGCAAACGAAATTCTTGACGCAGCTAACAACACTGGTGGTGCGGTTAAGCGTCGTGAAGAAATGCACAAAATGGCAGAAGCTAACAGAGCATTCGCACACTACCGTTGGTAGAATTGTGGATCTCGGTAGTATAAATTTATTTTTAAAAACTTGGAAGGAGCAACAAGTTCTATGGCAAGAGAATTTTCTCTAAAAAACACTCGTAACATCGGTATCATGGCACACATCGATGCTGGTAAAACGACTACAACAGAACGTATCCTTTATTACACAGGCCGTATCCACAAACTTGGAGAAACTCACGAAGGTGCATCACAGATGGACTGGATGGAGCAAGAACAAGACCGTGGTATTACAATCACATCTGCAGCAACAACTGCACAGTGGAAAGGTCACCGTGTAAACATCATCGATACACCAGGGCACGTAGACTTCACAGTTGAAGTTGAACGTTCTTTACGTGTACTTGACTCAGCTGTAACAGTATTAGACGCTCAATCAGGTGTTGAGCCACAAACTGAAACAGTTTGGAGACAAGCAACAAACTATGAAGTTCCACGTTTAGTATTCGTTAACAAAATGGATAAAATCGGTGCGGACTTCGACTATGCAATCGGTACAATCAGAGACCGTCTACAAGCAAATGCACACGCGGTACAATACCCAATCGGTGCAGAAGACGAGTTCAGAGGTATCATTGACTTAGTAAAAATGAAAACTTACCTTTACCACGATGACTTAGGTCAAGACATAGAGGAAGTTGAAATTCCAGCTGAATACGAAGACAAAGCTCAAGAAATGCGTGAAGCATTAATCGAAGGTCTTGCAGACGTAAACGAAGACGTTATGGAAGCATACCTTGGTGGAGAAGAGCTTTCAGAAGAAACTCTTAAAGCTGCAATTCGTAAAGCGACTTGTGACGTAGAATTCTTCCCAGTATTCTGTGGTACAGCATTCAAGAACAAAGGTGTTCAGTTATTACTCGATGGAATCATCGATTACTTACCATCACCACTTGAAGTAAAACCAATCGTTGGTCATATGGCTAACGACCCAGAAGAAGAATATATCGCGAAACCAGGAGACGACGAGCCTTTCACAGCGTTAGCGTTTAAGGTTATGACAGACCCATTCGTTGGTAAATTAACATTCTTCCGTGTGTACTCTGGTTCATTAGACTCAGGTTCATACGTATCAAATACAACAAAAGGTAAACGTGAACGTATTGGTCGTATCCTACAAATGCACGCAAACTCTCGTGAAGAGATCTCAACTGTTTACTCAGGAGATATCGCTGCAGCAGTAGGTCTTAAAGACACTGGTACAGGTGACACGTTAACTGAAGAAAAACTTGGCGTAATCTTAGAATCAATGGAATTCCCAGAGCCAGTTATTCACTTATCAGTTGAACCTAAATCAAAAGCGGACCAAGACAAAATGTCTACAGCTCTTGTTAAATTACAAGAAGAAGACCCAACATTCACAGCATACACTGACAATGAAACTGGACAAGTTATCATCGGTGGTATGGGTGAGTTACACTTAGACGTTCTTGTACACCGCATGAAGTCTGAATTCAACGTTGAATGTAACGTAGGTGCTCCAATGGTATCTTACCGTGAAACATTCACTCAACCAGCACAAGTTCAAGGTAAATTCAGCCGTCAGTCTGGTGGACGCGGTCAGTACGGTGACGTACACATTGAATTCACACCAAACGAACAAGGTGCAGGATTTGAATTCGAAGACGCTATCGTTGGTGGGGTAGTTCCACGTGAATATATTCCATCAGTTGAAGAAGGACTTAAAAACGCTCTAGAAAACGGTGTTCTTGCAGGATACCCATTAGTAGACGTTAAAGCGAAATTATATGATGGTTCTTACCACGACGTCGACTCATCTGAGATGGCGTTCAAGATCGCTGCATCACTTGCATTAAAAGAAGCAGCTAAGAAATGTAAACCAGTTCTTTTAGAACCAGTTATGAAAGTTGAAATTGTTATGCCTGAAGAATATCTAGGAGATATTATGGGAGACGTAACAAGCCGTCGTGGACGTGTAGAAGGTATGGAAGCACGTGGTAACGCACAAGTCGTTAACGCATTCGTACCACTATCAGAAATGTTCGGTTACGCAACTTCATTACGTTCTAACACACAAGGACGCGGAACTTACTCAATGGTATTTGATCACTACGAAGAAGTTCCAGCTTCAATCTCAGAAGAAATCATTAAGAAAAACACTGGAGAGTAATCTCTATACTTGATTTTTTCTCGGGAAAAAGGTATAAACAGTATAGGTATTAATTCGTCCACTTATAATTAAGTGGGCGAATGAAATTATAAAATTTCTTAATTACAAGGAGAGATATTTCAAATGGCTAAAGAAAAATTTGACCGTTCGAAAACGCATGCTAACATTGGTACTATTGGGCACGTTGACCACGGTAAAACTACATTAACAGCAGCAATCGCGACTGTTTTATCTAAAAAATACGGTGGAGACGCTCAGTCATACGACCAAGTAGACAACGCTCCAGAAGAAAAAGAACGTGGAATCACAATCAACACGTCACACATCGAGTACGAAACACCTAAACGTCACTATGCACACGTTGACTGCCCAGGACACGCAGACTACGTTAAAAACATGATCACTGGTGCTGCACAAATGGACGGAGCTATCTTAGTAGTATCTGCTGCAGATGGCCCAATGCCACAAACTCGTGAGCACATCTTACTTTCACGTAACGTTGGTGTTCCAGCATTAGTAGTATTCTTAAACAAAGTTGACATGGTTGACGACGAAGAGTTATTAGAATTAGTAGAAATGGAAGTTCGTGAATTACTTTCTGAATACGACTTCCCAGGCGACGATATTCCTGTAATCGCTGGTTCTGCTCTTAAAGCTCTTGAAGGTGATGCTGAGTACGAAGAGAAAATCATCGAGCTTATGGAAGCTGTTGATGAGTACATTCCAACTCCAGAGCGTGACTCTGACAAGCCATTCATGATGCCAGTTGAGGACGTATTCTCAATCACTGGTCGTGGTACAGTAGCTACAGGACGCGTTGAGCGTGGACAAGTTAAAGTTGGTGAAGAAGTTGAGATCATCGGTCTTTCTGAGCAATCTTCTAAAACAACTGTAACTGGAGTAGAAATGTTCCGTAAGTTATTAGACTACGCTGAAGCTGGAGATAACATTGGTGCGTTATTACGTGGTGTATCACGTGACGACATCCAACGTGGACAAGTTCTTGCTGCTCCTGGAACAATCACTCCACACAGCAAGTTCAAAGCTGAAGTTTACGTTTTATCTAAAGAAGAAGGTGGACGTCATACTCCATTCTTCACAAACTACCGCCCTCAGTTCTACTTCCGTACAACTGACGTAACTGGTATCGTAAACTTACCAGAAGGTACTGAAATGGTTATGCCTGGTGACAACGTTGAAATGGACGTTGAGTTAATTTCACCAATCGCGATTGAAGACGGTACACGTTTTTCAATCCGTGAAGGTGGACGTACTGTAGGATCAGGTGTTGTAACTGGAATCGACGCATAATTAATTTTATGTCACAATATAAACACTCGGGGACTTTCCTCGAGTGTTTTTTTATATCGGAGGTCACAGATGAAATACATTAAGTACGTACTCGTTTTACTTGTAACAGTTTTTTTATCCGCATGTAATACGGACTCGGCAGTATTTGAAAATAAAGTAGACGACAACTACACGATGACAATCACGGTCAATCATAGCGATGAAACGCTGCGCTCGGTAGAGTTTGAAATCAACAGTCTCGTACCTAAAGAGCAAGCGTCTAATTTCGTTGAATCAACGGACTTAAATTTCACAAAAAAAGATTACGAACAACTGGAGGAGTTCTATTCAGAGCTGAATCAGTTCGAAGGCGTTAAAACGAAGACAAAAGTAAAAGACGCTGGCGACAACGTCGAGGTCAAAATTACAGGTGTTGAAAACGTCAAAAACGGTAAAAGCATCATCGGGAACACTGAGAAGGATGGTATGTTTTCTGACGTAAAAGAGTTTCTAACAGAACAAGGATTTAAAGAGAAGTAACGTGGACTCTTTTTAGCTTAAGTAGCGTGTGGTAGTTAGTCGTGAGGAGAAAATGATGACAATAAATTATAGTAATGAAAAATACATTGATAAAGAACAATTAGAGCAGTTATATAATGATGCAGAGTGGTATGCTTATACAAATGATCTAGACCTTTTACAGCAGGCGATTGAGCAGTCGTTATATGTTTTAACGGCGTGGGAAGGCGACAAGCTCGTAGGGCTGATTCGTGTTGTTGGTGATGGTTTAACGATTATTTATATTCAAGATATACTTGTGTTAAAAGAGTATCAAAATCAAGGCATTGCGACTGAAATGCTGCAACACGTTTTAACTAAATATGATAATGTTCGCCAAAAGGTTTTATTAACTGATGAAGCACCTGATGTAAGACACTTCTATGAAAAGAATGGTTTTGAATCTTGCGACAAAGGTGAGTTAGTCGCCTTTGCTAAATTAAATTAGGTTTGTTAAATAAATGAAGTCCTATGATCTCAACATGATCACAGGACTTTTCTTGTTTTGGTATTCTGTTTGCTTGGAATCTTACTAGCGCGCGATACTTCTCAGCGCTTCTCTTCTTAAGCGTCTGTTGTAGTTTTTTATCATAAAAATAACGAGCACTGCGTCAATGACCCACCAAATTGTTATTGGAAGCATCGTCACTGCAGTCGCGAGACCAAACGTGACTAATGTTAATATGCCTGAAATAATCAGTACGACAATCATCAAAATGCCCGTGATTGTTTTGCCGACGTAGAAACGGTGCGCGCCGACCGCTCCTAGAAAGAACCATAGTATATAGGCAACTATGAGGCTCTTCTTCTCATTAGAAACATATTGCTCAATGTACAATTTTTGATCGACCGTCAGATTTCTCATAAAATCACTCCTTAGTTAATTATACCATTTAGCGTGGGATGTGAATGTGGTGCTTTTTATCACTGAAAGAGTAATAATACTACTATTCTTAATTTTATTTAACAAAAATATTGTGATTCTGTTAGATATCCGGATATATTTAACAAATTTTGGGTGCGCGGCCGGATTTT
>NZ_CAVG010000057.1 GCF_000438455.1 Nosocomiicoccus massiliensis | reverse complement strand
AACAGGGTGAGATCTTGAGTTTTTGTTAATTATATTGATATATCTAACAAATTAGCGATATTTTTGTAAAGTAAAAGAATAAAAACCCTCTGAAGCGATTATTTTCTAGGAAATCGCGTCTTCCCTAAAAGTTTTAAAAGATAAATCGCACTTTCCTAGCATATGTGTTTAGGAGGGATAAAAATGACAATAAGTGAATTAGAGTTTTTGGAAAGAAGATATGATTTGGACCGAGAGCAACAGCTTGAACTCGAGTTAGAGAGAAAAGGCAAGGTTGGAGAATTTTATTTTAAAAGTTTAATGGACAATAAGTTAAATGATAATATCGCGGTGATCACTGATTATCGTTTTGAAAGTGGCGGAAGTGAATGCCAGATTGATTTTTTAATCGTGTTGAATAATACATGCATTATCATTGAGATCAAAAACTTCTATGGTGATTTTGAATTGCGAGAGAACGGTTTTTATCGTTTAAATCCTTTGCGTAAAATTAAAAATCCGTTGTCTCAAACAGAACGTGCAGAGATTATGTTAAAAAATCATTTGAAACGGCTAAATTTAAATTTAGATGTTCGATACTATGTGGTGTTTGTAAATGATCAATGTTCAATTTATCAGTTAACGCGTGATAAGCCGATTGTGATGGCGAGTCAACTGAATCGATTTTTAGAATCACTAAATGAAGAAGCATACGATAAAAATCATAGCTATACGTTGAAGAAATTAGAGTCTGCTCGACTGAAGGAGTCGCGTTATAATCTTGAGTTGAAATTGGATTTTAGTCAGGCGAGAAAAGGTCTAACGTGTCAAAGCTGTTCGGGATGGCTTGAGGTCGAGACGTATAATAGCTTGAAATGCCGATCGTGTGGTGCTGATGAAAAGATCGACGACGCGATTAGAAGAAGTATTACCGAGATGAAGACGTTATTTCCAAATGATGCAATTACATTGAGTCGTTTAAGTGAATGGATTGGGCACGCGTACACACCGAGCAAGCTGCGACGATTATTAAATGTGATCTGTCACAGTCACGGAGATAAGAAAGGACGACATTATACTTTAAAGGGAGAAAATACACTTTCGTAAAATTATAATTAACAAAAATATCCGTATTCTGTTAGATATCCGGATATATTTAACAAATTTCGGTCGTCGGGTGTGGTTTTTGTTAAATATATTTTTTTATCTAACAAAAACCGGGTGAAATTCTGAGTTTTTGTTAATTATCTTGATATATCTAACAAATTAGCGAGATTTTTGTAAATAAGCGCTGCTCATAAGGTCCTTTATCCTTTATAATGATAAAAATACACTTCCACAAGATTATAATTAACAAAAATATCCGAATTCTGTTAGATATCCGGATATATTTAACAAATTTCGGTCGTCGGGTGTGGTTTTTGTTAAATATAATTTTTTATCTAACAAAAACGGAGTGAAATTCTATAATTTTGTTAATTATCCTAATATATCTCACATATTCGAAGTTTTTTTGTAAATAATTAGCAAACACACCCCACCAAAAGAACAAAAGCCTACTGAGACGCTCAACTACTGGGAAACTCATCTATATTCACACAAAAAAGTCCCCTCTAACCAAAGAGGGGACTACCTAATATTTACTTCTCGAACTCGCCAAAGTTCATGACGATTTTTAAGAAGAGTTCGAGTACGGATTTCATGCCGTCCTCGTCGATATCGAATTTTGGATGGTGGTGTGGATGTGTGATTCCTTTGTCGACGTTCCCTACACCTGTTGAGAAGTAGCAACCGGGTACTTTTTGTAAATAGTACGCTGCATCTTCTCCGCCCATCGATGCAGGAAGTTTCACGACGCTTTCGACGAAGTCGACGTCTTTTTCAGCTAGACTGCGCACGTAATCCGTCATTTTGACATCGTTTTTCAGTGCGGGATAACCGTGGTGAATTTCAACATCGAAGTCGACGTTTTGTGCGAGTCCAACGCCTTTAGCGATTTCTTCAATACGTGATAGTACAAGTTCGCGGACGTCACTTTCATATGTGCGGACAGTTCCTTTTATCTCGACGTATTGTGGAATGACGTTAAATGCTTTTCCAGCATTAAATGCAGTAACTGAAAGTACTGCTGATTCTAACGGATCGACATTTCTCGATACAATAGACTGTAATTGCTCGACTAAATACGCGGAAGCGACGACTGGGTCGTGCGTCGTATGAGGTGCAGCACCGTGTCCACCTTTACCTGTCACTGTAATCGTGAATGTGTCTGCATTTGCGTACATTGATTCGTAGTTCCATCCAAATTCATGGACAGGCTTTAAAGACGCAACGTGTGTGCCGAAGAAGTAATCGACTCCATCTAAACAACCGTCTTCGATCATCGATTTCGCACCCCCTGGAACGAGTTCCTCAGCATGTTGGAAGATAAAGACCACGTTTACCGGTAGTTCATCTTTATGTTCTGATAAAATATGTGCAAATGTAATCAGTGCAGCTGTATGCGCGTCGTGCCCACAAGCATGCATCACACCGTCGTTTTTAGATTTATACGGTACGTCGTTTTCTTCTTGGATTAAAAGCGCGTCGAAGTCTGCACGAAATGCGAGTGTATCGTATGATTCATCGACGATTAAACGCGCGACGACACCATTTCCACCGACGTCTCTTTCAATTTCTAAAGGTAAATTTTTTAATTCATCATAAATATATTGTTTTGTTTTAAACTCTTGAAATGAAGGCTCTGGGTACATATGTAAATGTCTACGTCTTTTCACAGCGTCTTCAAAATGTTCGAGTATCGCTTCACGAATGTTCATAGAATCTCCTCCTTACTCGTCCCATGTAATGATATTTTCAAGTTCAATAATTTTCATAAACATTTTTAAAGCGGACAACATCGCATCTTCATCTAAATCAAACATTTCATGATGGTGCGCGTACGTTGAATTTTTACTTTCATTACCTGAACCTGTTAAGAAGAACGCACCCGGAGTATCCTGAATGTAAAACGAGAAGTCTTCACCGATCATTAAAGGTTTTGTGTCTGTGTAATTTAAACCGAGTGATTTTGCTGCTTCCTCTATGATACCAACTTCTCTTTCGTGGTTGATCACTGGTGGGAAACCTCTATGGTAAAAGAAATCAGCTTCCGCACCACGTTTTTTAGTTGCAGCTTCAATTTCACGTTCAAAGATTTGCACGATTTCTTCTCTGACGTCGTGGTCAAAAGTGCGTACTGTACCTTCTAATACGACGCGGTCTGGCATGACGTTGAATGTGTCCCCAGCTTTAATATGACCAAACGTCACAACCGCACGGTCAATCGGTGAAATTTGACGGGATACGACCGACTGTAAATTCACTATTAACTCGCTCGCAATTAAAATCGCGTCGATGTTTCTTTGTGGATAAGCTGCGTGCCCACCGCGCCCTTGAATCGTAATTCTAAATTTATCAGGACTCGCAATTAGTGCACCACTCGTTGAGTGAATTTCATGTGTATCGAACTGACTCCAGTAATGTTGGCCATAGACAAAGTCGACGTCGTCTAAAATGCCGTCTTTAATCATCGCTTCAGCGCCGCCTGGTGGTTCTTCTTCACCGTATTGGAAGATGAAACTCACTTTACCATTTAATTTGTCTTTATATTTTGAGACAGCGTCGACGAGTGTGAGCAGTGTCGTCGTATGCGCGTCATGTCCGCATGCGTGCATCACACCGTCCACTGTAGATTTGTACGGTACGTCTTTTTTATCTTGTATTGGTAACGCGTCAAAATCAGCACGAAACGCAATGTGCGGATGCCCGCTACCAAAACTTGCAAAGATTCCTTTACCGTCGTTGTCGTCGTTTTCACCGACACGCTCTTTAATTTCAATGCCGTCATACGACTTTAAACGATCTAATATAAATTGATATGTTTTTTCTTCTTGAAATGAAAGTTCGGGATGTTGGTGGAGATAGCGTCTAGTCTCGACCATGTCACTTTCATAGTTAGAAACGAGTTTTTCAATCGTCATCGTAACATCACTCCTGTCTTTAATATTAATAGTGTAACAGAATCAATTGGAGAGCGGGGTAAAATAGTCCGAAAATTTCAAATACATTATAAATATCATTTAATTTTAAGTCACTTTGTATTCTGTTAAAATATAAGTTAAGAACATTAAGGAGGACGTTTAAATTATGTCAAAGACTTTACAAGAATATTTAAATCAGAATTTAACTGAATTAAAGGATAACGGTCTATACAACGAAATCGATGTTGTAGAGGGTGCGAACGGTCCAATTATCAATATCGATGGAAAAGAATTAATTAACTTATCGTCAAATAACTATCTCGGTCTTGCAACAGATGAAGAAATGAAAGCAGTTGCAAAAGAAGCGATCGATTCACACGGTGTCGGTGCAGGAGCTGTACGTACGATTAACGGTACGATGGATCTTCATAGAGATTTAGAAGAAAAACTTGCGAAGTTTAAAGGAACAGAAGCGGTTATTGCGTTAACGTCAGGGTTTAACGCAAACCAAGGTGCAATTCCTGCAATTATGAAAAAAGGGGACGCAATTCTTTCTGATGAATTAAACCATGCGAGCATTATCGATGGATGTCGTTTATCTGGTGCGAAAATTATTCGTGTAAATCACAACGACCCAGAAGATTTACGTAAAAAAGCAAAAGAAGCGACAGAGTCTGGCGAATACAATAAAGTGATGTACATCACGGACGGTGTATTCTCAATGGACGGAGACGTCGTAAACTTACCTGAAATGATTAAAGTCGCAAAAGAATTCGATCTTATTACGTACGTCGACGACGCGCATGGTTCAGGTGTTATGGGTAAAGGTGCCGGTACAGTGAAGCACTTCGGTTTAGAAAAAGAAGTCGACTTACAAATGGGTACTTTATCTAAAGCAATTGGCGTCGTAGGAGGATACGTTGCGGGATCTAAAGATTTAGTCGACTACTTAAAAGTTGCAGCGCGCCCGTTCTTATTCTCAACAGCGCTGACGCCAGCTGATACTGCAGCAATTACAAAAGCGGTAGAAAAATTAATGGCATCAACTGAACTTCACGACAAACTTTGGGAAAATGGAAACTATTTAAAACAAGGCTTAAAAGATGCTGGATTTGACATCGGAAACTCTGAAACACCGATTACTCCTGTTATTATTGGTGAAGAAAAGAAAGCACAAGAGTTTTCACGTCGTCTACAAGAAAAAGGCGTCTACGCGAAATCAATCGTATTCCCAACAGTACCAAGAGGCACTGGACGCGTGAGAAACATGCCAACAGCAGCACACACTAAAGAAATGCTCGATCAAGCAATCGAAATTTACACTGAAGTCGGTAACGAACTCGGCATCATTTAAGGAGGATTTTCATCGTGGAAAAGTTTTTAGTGACTGGAGCTTTAGGACAAATTGGGACCGAACTCGTCGTACGTTTAAGAGAAATGTACGGCGAAGAAAATGTGTTGCCGACGGATATTCGTATGCCAGAAAGTGGTCCGATGGTCGGTAAACCGTTTGAGATTTTAGATGTGACAGATAAAGAACGCGTTATGGAGGTCGTTGAAGCGTTCCAGCCAGATTCGATTCTCCATTTAGCGGCGTTACTCAGTGCGACTGCTGAAGAAAATCCAGAGCTCGCTTGGCATATTAATATGGGCGGTTTATTTAATACGATTGAAGCAGCTCGTATTTATGGTGCGCAGTACTTTACACCAAGCTCAATCGGGAGTTTTGGTCCGAGCACGCCAAAAGATAATACTCCACAGCACACACTGATGCGTCCGACGACGATGTACGGTGTAAACAAAGTGGCGGGAGAACTTCTTTTAGATTATTACTATACGAAGTTCGGTGTCGATACGCGTTCTGTACGTTTCCCTGGTTTAATTAGCTTTATGCAAGAGCCGGGTGGTGGAACGACAGACTACGCAGTTGAAATTTATTTTGACGCGATTCGTAAAGGCGAGTACACGTCCTTTATCGACAAAGGGACATACATGGATATGATGTTTATGGATGATGCAATCGATGCGATTATCGACTTATTACATGCGGATCCGGAAAAATTAAAAACGCGTAACGCGTTTAACGTTTCAGCGATGAGTATTGAACCTGAAATGGTTGCAGAGTCGATTCGTAAACACATTCCAGACTTTAAACTGAATTATGATGTTGACCCTGTGCGTCAAGGGATTGCAGAGTCATGGCCAAACTCCCTCGATTGCAGTGAAGCAAAAGAGCAATGGAATTTTAATCCGAAATATGATTTAGATAAAATGACAGAAGTGATGCTTAAAAACATCAAAGTAAAAGTGACAGAGCAGTAGGTGATTTTTTGGTAAAAGTGATCGCTTATGATAAAGACGGCACGTTACTAAATTACGAAAAAATTTGGACGCCGTTCGCGAAGGCGAGTTTAGACGCGTTTGAAGCACATTTTGACCTTGGATATGACGAGGCGTTTAGACGTGAAGTCGGATTTGTTGATGAAAAAATTCAGCCGAACTCGATGCTTGCTTCTGGAACAGGACGAGACATTCAAAATGCGTATGACAGACGCGCAGATGGTGGCGGCGACTGGGCAGAAGAGTATTATTTGAAACACGTTCATAAATACTTAAATAATATGGAGCTACTTCCTGGTGCTGTCGAAGCGTTAAAAGAAGGACAGAGACTCGGTTATAAAAATGCGATTGTGACGTCTGACTCGAGACTAAGTACAGAAGCTTTTTTAAAGAAATTTAATTTAAACGGACTTGTCGATTTTGTGATTGCTGGAGACGATTCAACATATTCTAAGCCGGATGTTGAAGTCCTCGATACGATTATTGAAGCGGGTTATACGTATGATGAAATTGCAGTTGTCGGAGATAATTATACGGACACTCAACTTGGAAAAGATGATGGTATCACGACAATTGGTGTCTTAAGTGGCACTTCGACTCGAGAGTTTTTAAGTGACGCAGATCATATTGTTGACGGTGTGCATGAATTATTTAACGGTGGGAAGTTTATCGTCTAATGAATCACGAAAAATATATGCAGCACGCAATTATAGAGGCTAAAAAAGCAGCGGAGATTGGTGAAGTACCGATCGGAGCAGTCATCGTAAAAGATGACGAGGTCATCGCTCGCGCACACAACTTACGTGAAACATCGCAGCAACCGACCGCCCACGCGGAACTACTCGCGATAGAATCCGCGTGTGAAGCGCTCGGCACATTCAGGCTCGAAGAGTGTACACTTTATGTGACACTCGAGCCGTGTGTCATGTGCAGCGGGGCGATTATAATGAGCCGTATCCCAACTGTCGTATACGGTGCGTCTGACAAAAAAGGCGGTACAGTCGACAGTTTAATGCATTTACTGAGTGAGAAGCGGTTTAATCACCAAGCAGAAGTGATTTCTGGTGTCTTAGCAGACGAATGTGGACAAATGCTCACGGACTTTTTTAAAGAGTTGAGAGCGAATAAAAAACGAAAACGCCTTAAGTGAAACACAGGCTTGAAATGATGATATTTCAAGCCTTCACTTAAAGGCGTTTTTTATTTGAATTCGTCCGGTTTTCCGAGAAGTAATAAAGAAACAGCAACGACGAGTACTGCACACATAATAGAGTACATAAAAATACTTGAAATACTACCAGTCGGAGATTCGACAAGGTTATTAATCGTATTAAACACTAAAAACGCGATCAACATGACGCGTAGTGCGTAGAAAATTCGAGTTTTGTTCATAAAATTGAGTCTCCTTAACGGTTTATATGTCTTAACTATAACGAAGTGGGAGAAAAAAGGCGAATGGCTAGTCAGACAAAGTAGAGACCAGGTTTTTGTTCTTTTGAATAGGAGAGAGATGGATATAAAGTATAATAATACTATTTCATCTGGATTTATCTAACAAAAATATTATGATTTTGTTAATTATCCAGAAATATTTAACAAATTCTGGTCGCCGACCGCGATTTTTGTTAAATATAATTTTTTATCTAACAAAAACTGATGAAAAACCCGCGAATCTGTTAATTAAATCGATATATTTAACAGAATCGACTAATTTTTGTAAATAAGATCAGGCTTGCGGTATCTTTTCATCTTTTAAGAGTAAAAACATAACTTCTCCAAAATTTATTTAACAAAAATATCGTGATTTAGTTAATTATCCGGATATATTTAACAGATTCTAGTCGCCTGGCGCGATTTTTGTTAAATATATTTTTTTATCTAACAAAAATCGATGAAAAACCCGCGAATCTGTTAATTAAATCGATATATCAAACAGATTCGACTAATTTTTGTTAAATAAATCCCATCACACACACACCACGAACAACTCCAAACAAAAAAAGCTAGACCCGCCTAGGTCTAGCTCACAATTATTATTTCTCAAATCTCATACGGCTGAATGCATCGTGTTGGTGGATGCTTTCTTCGTTGCGGCACTCGATTTCAAATGCCTTAACCCATGGTAGATCATGAATATCGTATGCGACGAGTCGAATGAGGTCTTCGACGAAGCGCGGGTTTTCATACGCGCGTTCTGTAACCATTTTTTCATCTGTTCTTTTTAAAATCGGGTACAACTGACTCGATGCGTTAATTTCTAACGCGCGGTAGACGATTTCTTTGTAATCAGCAGGTACTTCTTCGTTTTCATCGATATCTAGAAGCACAGTTATAAATCCACGCTGGTTATGCGCGCTGTACTCACTGATTTCTTTTGAGCATGGGCATAGTGTCGTGACGCTTGCTGTCATACCGAACTGTGTTTTTGTCACAGCGTCATCCGTGTATTCCATATGATAACGTACGTCCGCGTGCGCTACCGCATCAAGCTCAGTGCCAGGTGACGGTTTGTTGAAGAACCATGTCGACTCGACAGTAAGTTCTGATGATTCCTGGTTCATACGTTCTTTTAATACTGCGAGTACTTTTTCTAGCGTATCAAATTCGAGTAAAATACCGCCGTCATTTTGAGTTTGTAACGACTCTAAAATTCGGCTCATGTTGATTCCTTTTTCGTCTCGTCGTAAGCTCGTTGCGAGTTCGAATTTCCCAACAGATTGGTAATTTCCAACTCGAACAGGGTACGTCAGGTTATTGATACCGACAGATTGTACGTCAAAGAGGAAGTCTTTTTTCGTATTCTGTAAGTCGGCCATTTCTTCTTTCGTTTTTGGCTTTGTCCCTTTAATTGGATCGACCGAACCAAAGTGTTTATATCGCGCTTCGCGATTTGAAAGATCTATATTCGTCATGCTTAGCTACTCCTTATTTTTCCAATCATTAATATCGTAATAATAGAAGTTTTCTTTTTCAAACCAACGCTCGCGTGCCTCTTTACTAAATTGAGTATCTTTACACAGCTCAATTAACAGCTTTTCTGTTTGAGATTTATGTGCAGCGAGTACTTCTTTTTTACGTTCAGCATACTTTTTAATATCCGTTTGAAGTGTTGGTTCGCCTAAATCAGTAAACGTACGCTTATCAAACGCGACGAGCGTTAACGTTGGGCGCTTACTTTCTTCCATATCAGCGACGACGTTTAACACCGCTTCAGCAGTCGCTTCGTGATCCGGGTGTACGCTGTAACCCGGGTAAAACGTAATTAAACGCGTCGGCTCTGTGTCTTCGATTACTTTTCGTATATCATTTTCAAGAAGTTCTTGATTTTCAAACTCGAGTGTTTTATCTCTATAATCTAAAAATCTCACGTCTAAATCCATGAGACGTGCCGCTTCTAGTTGTTCTTGTTTACGTAATTTAGACAGTGCTTCACGCGTCACTGGTGGGTTACCGATGTTGCGTCCCATATCACCATACGTTAAGCACGCATACGTCACCGGTACTCCCATATCTCGGTACGTCATTATAGTTCCTGCAACGCCAAACGCTTCGTCGTCTGGGTGAGGGTAAATAATCAGTACATGATTTTCTTTTGCAAGTGACATAATATCCCTCGTTCAATCTTATTTTTTTAGTTTCTCTCGACTAATTTCTAATGCAGCAGCAAGTTTTCCGTCGTGGTCAATACCATGTAGGATAAAGACCCCGTCCTCTACTGTGTAATGCGACAGACCAGTCACGTATACCCATCCGTCATTGTCGAGTTTAAGGCCAACGCGGTACTCAAAATTACCGCCACCTTTAAGCGACCCTTCAGTGTACGTGATTTGGACGTTTCGGACAAACGTGCCCGTATTAAATTTCGTATCATCGTTATGACTTGCATACACGCCACTTGTTACTTCAACGTATAAGTAAACAGGTTCGTTTTTATGTGCGTCGAGTAGGCGTTGTACTTCAGCTTCATCTATTCGTTTTAATCCCATTATAATCCTCCATAATATAATAAGAGAGATAAAAATCTCTCTTACCGTTATAGTGGTTTCACTTGTACGTCCACTGTACCAACTTTATTGTATGCGTTGTGTCTGACAACTCCAACGTGTTCGTTCATTTGTGAACCGTGCTTAATTGCCGATGCGACGAATGCTTTTGCTGCTTTAACCGCTTCAAGTGGTTCTAATCCATTCGTAAAGTTCGATGCAACTGCTGCAGCGAATGTACATCCTGCACCGTGGTTATATGCTTTTTCTAATTTATCTGCATATAATCCGTAGAAGTTTTCACCATCGTAGAAGATGTCTAGTGCTTCATCGACTTGAAGATCTGTACCACCTTTAATAACGACGTACTTAGGTCCGTACTCGTAAATCTTTTTAGCCGCTTCTTTTACTTCTTCAACAGTTTTAGGTGTTTTCATGCCAGCTAAGTTACCCGCTTCAACTAAGTTTGGTGTTACGATTGTTGAAATCGGAAGTAATTCTTTTTGCATGCTGTCAACAACACCTGGGTTTAATACTGTGTCGTCACCTTTACATACCATCACTGGGTCGAAGATGAAAAACTCCGCGTCACTTTTTTTGATTGCTTCGCTTGCTCGAGAAATGACGTCCTCATTTGGAAGCATTCCTGTTTTAACAGTATTTGGGCTTAGTGAAAGTGCTGTCTCGAGTTGTTCATCTAACACTTCTAATGGAACATGGTGTACGCGGTGAGACCACGTATTTGGATCCATTGACACGATCGTTGTGAGTGCACAAAAACCGTATAAATCATGATCTTCAAATGTCTTTATATCTGCTGCGTAACCAGCGCCTCCTGAGACGTCTGTTCCCGCAATTGTAAGTACTTTTTTCTGCGTCATATTACTCATTCTCCTATCCTAGGCAATAATGATTATATTTTACTATATAAAGTGCTCTTTATCTACAATGATGCTTAACTTAAATGGTATACTGTGAATGTAGGAGGCCTGCTATGAATTGGTCAGAGTGTTTTAAAATAATTAAACAAAAATGTGATTTTACCGAGCTTGAAACAGTGCTCGAAAATAAATATAGTGACGGTGTTGTTTATCCAAAGCGAGATGAAATATATCGTGCGTTTCAGTTAACACCGTTTCAAGACGTGAAAGTCGTCATACTTGGCCAAGATCCTTACCACGGTGAAAACCAAGCGTATGGACTTGCGTTTAGCGTGCGACCTGGCGTGACGGTGCCGCCGAGTTTACGTAATATGTACAAAGAACTTGAAAACGACCTCGGTGTAAAACGCACAGACGGTGACCTTTCAGACTGGGCGCGTGAAGGGGTGCTACTGTTAAACACTGTGTTAACAGTCGACGCACATAAAGCGAACTCACACCGCGGCATCGGCTGGGAGTGTTTCACTGACTCAATTATCGAAACGCTAAGTAACGAACGTGACGGTCTCGTGTTTATTTTATGGGGAAATCCCGCAAAGAAGAAAATAAAGTTAATCGATACGTCAAAACATAAAGTTATTACCGGCGTGCATCCGAGTCCGCTCGCTGCAAATAGAGGTGGATTTTTCGGGACGAATCCGTATAGTAGGGCGAACGCGTACTTAATCGAACAAGGAAAAACGCCAATAGATTGGAGTGAACAGTTTGAGAAAAAAGGTCATTAACTCAATTAAAAACGAACTAGATTTATATGAAACGTCAAACGACGAAAAGCATTTATATACAGTTGAAAAGTTGGTACAATTATTAAAAGATAAAACACCCGTTGACGATGAGCCTACTAAAGACGTGAAAAAAGAAACGCGTCCGTTAAAAAAACGTACGCTCGATAACACGTATATTGCGGGCGAATCGAAAACGTCGATTTTTGATTTTTAAGGAGATTAGTAAATGAGAATGTTAATTATACTCGGTGCAGTGAACGCGCTCATCAGTGTCGCTGCAGGTGCGTTTGGCGCGCACGGTTTAGAAGGAAAGTTATCAGAACATTATTTAGAAGTGTGGGAGACAGCGTGTAGATATCAAATGTATCATGCGCTCGGGTTGATTTTACTCGGTGTATTAAATGGTTTAACAGGAACTACAATGTTTAATGCAGCAGGAATCGTAATGTTCATCGGGATTCTATTATTTACTGGGTCACTATTTATTTTATTGACAACAGGCATCGGTATCCTCGGCGCGATTACACCAATCGGAGGCGTGATGTTTATCGCGTCATGGATCATGGTAATCGTCCAAATTTTAAAAGTGAAGATGTAATGATAAGTAAGCACCTCTTTTGTGAGGTGCTTTTTTGATGGAGATGCAAAGCTGGTTGCTAGGTTCGTCGGGTAGCAGGCTTTTCATCTTTTATTTACAAAAATTAGTTGAATTTGTTAGATATATCGTTTTAATTAACAGATTTATAGGTTTTTCATCAGTTTTTGTTAGATAAAAAGTTATAATTAACAAAAATCGGGTCCGACGACCAGGATATGTTAAATAAACCCGGATAATTAACAAAACCGAGATATTTTTGTTAAATAAATCTGCACGGAATTGTGATTTTACTATTTAAAGATGAAAAACCACCTTCGGCCCG
>NZ_CAVG010000056.1 GCF_000438455.1 Nosocomiicoccus massiliensis | reverse complement strand
AAAATTATAATTAACAAAAACCGGGTCCGACGACCAGGATATGTTAAATAAACCCGGATAATTAACAAAATCGCGATATTTTTGTTAAATAAATCCGCACAAAAGTGTATTTTCTCCTTTTAAAGATGAAAAACCACTCCCAGTCCGTGCACCCACCACTCCAATGTTTAAAAATAAACGTTTAGTGCTAAAGTACATAGTAACTTAAGGGGTGAAGTGTATGTTAGATCAATTTTTGGCGTTCGTTGATAGGGTGAATGGCGTCATATGGGGGCCGGCGGCCTTAGTCTTTTTAGGTCTCGTCGGGATTTATTTAACAGTTGGTACGAAGTTCGTACATATTAAAAAATTTTTTAAAATTATTAAACAGACGTTTAGTGGGTTAAATGACGATAAAGATGAAAAACAAGAGGGTGACTTAACATCGTTACAGTCGATGTTTGTATCGTTATCTTCTGTTATCGGTATGGGAAGTGTCGTTGGTGTTGCCAGTGCGTTAATTAGCGGAGGGCCTGGTGCACTTCTTTGGATGTGGATCGCTGCCTTTATCGGAATGGTGATTAAATACTCTGAAATTATTTTAATCGTCATGTTCCGTGAGCAAAAAAGCGACGGTACATACGTTGGAGGGCCTGCACTATACGTGCGTAAAGGTCTAGGCATAAAATATTTAGGTGAAGTAATCGTTGTACTTATGGTACTTGTCTGTCTCGCGAGTGCGATGATTCAGTCTAACGTGACGGTGTCGAACATGACAAATATCGCACCGAACTTATCGAATTACTTGTATATCTTAGCAGCAGTTAACGTCGTGATTGTTGGGATCGTTATCGTTGGAGGAGTTAAACGTATCGGAAGTGTCGCAGAAAAACTCATTCCGTTTATGTCGCTTTTCTACATTATCGTCGCGACGATTGTGATTATTATTCACTATAAAGATATTATTCCTGCAGTACAGCTTGTGTTTTCATCTGCATTTAGTCCGGCTGAAGCAGGCGCAGGATTTGCAGGTTACGGCATTATGAAAGCTATGCAGTATGGAATCGCGCGTGGATTCTTCGTTTCAGGAGCAGGACAAGCAGTGTTCACAGTGTCTCACGCACCAGCACGTGTTAAAAATCCAGTCGAACAAGCAGTGTTTGGTGTAACAGAAGTATTTTTAGTCACTGTCGTCTGTACATTTACAGCGCTCGCACTACTGACGAGTGGAGTTGAACTTGAAGGACAAGACGCGGGTACAATCGTTGCACAAGTATTCGGAGATATTTCACCGTTATTAGGTATCGCAGTTGGTATCGCGACGATTTTATTTGCATATAGTACTGTAATCGGACTTGGTTACGTCGGTGAATCGCAACTTTCAACAATTATTTCAACTAAGAAAGCGCGCATCTATCGCTATATCTTTTTAGTTGCGGTATACATCGGTGGAATCGGAGGATTAAAAGCCATTTGGGATTTAACAGACGTTTTCTTAGGACTTGTCATGTTCGTAAACTTAATCGTTATGCTTCTTTTAAGTAAAAAGATATTCAAAGCGAGCAATGACTACTGGGGAGATGAAGGACAAAGTAAGGGACTCACTGCAGGGTGCAGCAATATCAAAAAATAACTTTTCAACATTACAGTTTAAAGATAAAAAAATAGCCTGTACTCGTTAAGGAAATTCTCCCAACGTGAGTACAGGCTGTTTTATTTATTTTTTGCGTTTTTTCTTTTTCTTCGTATCGTCTTCACCGAGTACTTTGTCGACGACTTTTGCGACGACGATCGGTGCTAAAAATACAATTGCACGTTTAACTAATCTTTTCATTCGTTTTTCCTCCTGACCGAGATACTATACTATACTCGTTTTCAGGAATTTTCAAACGTTTTAAATTTGGAAGAACTCTTGTAATCCTTCTTTTCTTAAACGTACACCGACGTAGAAGTCGCCGAACACACCATAGCGCGCACTTGTTTCGTCGAATCTCATTTCGTAAATAATGTTTTTGAATTCGAGCATATCGTCAGATAATAGCATGACGCCCCACTCGTATAAGTCGAGTCCTTGTGACCCTAAAATGTACTGTTTAATTTTACCTGCGTATTTACGACCAATCATTCCGTGGTCTCTCATTAAATCACGGCGACGTTCGATTGGTAACATGTACCAGTTATCGTCGAGGTCACGTTTTTTATCCATCGGATAGAAACAGCAGTACTGTGCGTCCATTAATTCTGGATATAATCTGCTTCTTACATATGGGTTTTCGTACGGATCTTCGTCTGAATCTTTCGCGAGGTAGCTCGACATTTCAATCGCTGAGAAGTACGAATACTCAGGAATTAAGAAGTCGCTAATTTTTAACTTGTTCAGTTCGTTTTCAAGCGCGTTTAATTCTTCAACAGTTGGGCGTAAGAACCAAAGTAAGATGTCTGCTTTTTGACCAGTAATGTTGTACATCGTGTGGTCGCCTTCTTTTTTCTCGCTGACTGCTTCGCTCTTTTCTAAGAACGTTTCAAACTCGCGAACGATTTCCTCTCTTTCTTCATCAGTAAGCATTCTTAACGCTGGCCAGTCTACGTTATATAAAAGATGTAAACTCCACCAGCCGTCTAAAGTTTTAACTGCTTCGCTCATTTATATCTCTCCTTAAAATATTTACCTAATTTTAGTGTACAGTCTGTTCGGCTGAATTCAAACACCAAATATCGAAAATTTGTGACAAAAGCAGTATAATATTGCTATGTCAAGAACTTTAGGAGAAAAGCCATTGCAAAACACCGTATTATTTTATCCAAAAGAGTATACTGAACATCCGTTTGATTCGTTTGCATATGACGATGTGCTTCAACACCTCGTATCAGATGATGAAATACCTCGCGTCAGAAGCTGGGTGCATGACAACTTTATAATACTCGGTCTTCAAGATATGCGTTTAGAACATCTCGACGAAGGGTTAAAAGTACTTCGTGAAAAAGACTATCATTACATCGTTAGAAATAGTGGTGGACTTGGAGTTGTGCTAGACGGTGGTGTGCTAAACGTATCGCTCGTCATTCCGAAAAAAGACGCTCCGTCGATCGATGACGGATATGACAAGATGCTTGAAATCATTCAAAAAAGTTTTCCAGAATTAGAAGTTAAAGCATATGAAATTGTCGGTAGTTATTGCCCGGGAAGTTATGATTTATCTGTCGACGGTAAAAAATTTGCAGGCATTTCACAGCGACGCATTAAAGAAGCGGTTGCTGTACAAATTTATTTAGCCGTAGAAGGTTCCGGAAGTAAACGCGCTGAAGTAATGAAAGATTTTTATGACGTAGCGTCAAATCCACCGAGGTTAGACATGAACCCGGATGTCATGATTTCTTTATCAGAACTGATAGACGGATTAACGGTGACAGAAGCTGAAGAGAGAATATTAAAAACGGTAGAAACGCTCTTTGGTGTCATTCAAAAAGGTGAGCATTTAACTAACGACGCACTCGATTTATTTAATAAACAACGTGAGCGCATGGTGGAGAGAAACGAACGTTTAAACGATTGAGGTGATATCGATAATGACCGATTATAAATACGAGCAACTCGAATCAGAAAAAGTGTTTAAAGACCCAGTCCATAGTTATATTCACGTGACAGACCGTATTATTTGGGATCTTATAAAGACAAAAGAATTCCAAAGGCTTCGCCGAATTAAACAACTCGGTACGTTATATTTCGCATTTCCGTCAGCTGAACATTCACGGTTTACACATAGTTTAGGCGTATATGAAATTGTTCGTAAAATGGTCGAGAACTTTTCACGATATGACAAATGGACAAAAGATGACCGGCTACTCGCTTTATGTGCTGCGTTATTACACGATGTCGGGCACGGACCGTTTTCACATTCGTTTGAAAAGATTTTCGGAACAAACCACGAAACGTATACTAAAAAAATAATACTCGGGGACACAGAAGTAAACCGTGTATTAAAGTGTGTTGACGAGTCGTTTCCTGAAGCAGTTGCGAGCGTCATTGCACATACTCACGAAAACAAACTGATTATCTCGATGATATCGAGTCAAATTGACGCAGACCGAATGGATTACTTGCAGCGTGACTCGTATGTGACAGGCGTTGAATATGGAAAATTCGATATCGATCGTCTGCTTCGAGTGATGGTCCCTTCAAAAGATGAAGTACTCATCAAAGATAGCGGTATGCACGCAGTCGAAGATTATTTAATGAGTCGCTATCAAATGTACTGGCAAATATATTTCCACCCGGTATCACGTGGAGGGGAAGTGTTGCTGACACTAATTTTTAACCGTGCAAAAGAACTGTACGAAAGAGGCTACGTCTTTAAACAGCCGCCGAAGTATTTAATCCCATTTTTCGAACAGCGTGAAACTGTTCATGATTATTTAATACTCGACGAGACGGTTATGAATTTTTATCTTCAAGAGTGGGTGGAAGAGGTCGATGAAATACTCAATGAACTCGCTGACCGGTTCGTGAACAGAAAATTATTTAATTACGTGCCGTTTTACGATGGGTTTATTACGTATTCAGAATTAGAAAATTTATTTGAAACAGCGGGCATCGACCCTAAATACTTTTTACTTACAGATAAATATTCTGATATGCCGTATGACTACGACCGACCAGGGTCTTCGCGTCAGCCAATTCACATATTAAAAGAATCCGGCAGCATTCGAGAAATTAGTGCAGAATCAGTTGTCATACAAGCAATCACAGGGCTCGACCGGTCGAATGCGAAGTTATATTATCCAAAAGAGAAAGTGATGCGTATTAAAGATGATACAATTCGTACCAAGATCTTAAACTTATTAAATGAGTTATCTTAAATGATGTTTAGGAGGATTAACTGTGTCAAAAAAACCAGGATTTCAATTTAACATTATAAAAAATGACGAGTTAGATGGTCATAAAGGAGCCATGATTATTGAAGACGTTGCGCCAGTGTATATTGAACTCACAGAGCAACGACCATTCGTCGATATGGGTGGCCTTCACGGGCGTGCAAAACCGGAAAAAGCCGTCAAATGGTTTACAGATATGAGTGAAGCATTAGAAGAAGAAGGCGAGCGTAATGATTATAATTTAATATGGATGGCTTTAGATAAAGACGAACGAGGTGTGTATTATAGCGGAGTGACGTCGTGTTACTTTATGACGAATAAAGTCGGACGTAGACGCCGCGGGTATAAAATGATGCACGAACACGTGAATAGTTTAGACCACGCAATGAAAGGACGTTATCGTCTAGAAGAATTAGACGACAAAACAAAACAAACGTTAATCGAATTTTTAAAAGAACGCGATCCAGTCGCGTGGGAAAACTCAACAGAACTCCACGAGTACCTCGGTGTATAAATATTAATTTTCATTTGATTAATTCAAAAAGAAAAGGTACAATAATCTTTAGTTATATCAGATAACTAAGACACTAAAGGTGGAGCGATTGCTCTGCCTTTTTTCTTTTATGTAACAGTCGTTTTAAAAAGAATCGACACTAAATTATGTTATAATTACTCATTATGGTGGTGACGAATTGTGTATCGATTAAAACAGACAATTAAACAAAAGAGTGGACGCGAAAACTTTTCACAAACAGTGAAAGTCGAAAAGATTTTAAAGGGAAATCGCACATTTTTAAAGTACGATGAAATACTGAACGGAGAGACTGTTCCAGTTATTTTAAGTATAGAAGACGACGTCGTGCGTATTATGAGAAGCGGCCCAGTGACGATGAAATTTCAATTCGTAAAAGGCAAGCTGACGGACACTGTCTATGAAACAGTCGCAGGGCGCCACCGATTTAAAGTGTATACGACTGAAGTTAAAACGGCTGAAGACGAGGTCTTTATCTCGTATAAGTTATTTGAAAACGATGAAATACTAGGACATTATAAATATCATTTAAAGAAAGAGGCATAATATGGACTTAAAAGCGCATTTAGTAACGGTTATTGAAGACGCACTCAAACAATCCGAATTAGTAGAAGAAATTCCACACATTAAAATTGAAATCCCAAAAGATAAATCTAACGGAGATTTCTCAACGAACATCGCGATGGCACTGACGCGTACGTTAAAGCGTAATCCACGTGAAATCGCAGAGGAAATCGTTCAACATATCGATAAAGAAAAAGGCGATATCCGTGAAATTGACATCGCTGGACCAGGGTTTATTAACTTTAAAATGAACGAAGGATCGCTCACTAAAATTATCGACGAAGTACTCGATAAAAAAGAAAACTACGGACGTAGTGAGAAAAAAGACGTAAAAGTATTATTAGAATTCGTTTCTGCAAACCCGACAGGATCACTCCACGTCGGTCACGCAAGAAACGCTGCAGTCGGTGATACGTTAGCGAATATTTTAGACTACGCGGGGTACGATGTCACTCGTGAATACTATATAAACGACGCGGGTAACCAAATTCATAATTTAGCATTATCTATTAACGCAAGATACTTTGAAGCGTTCGGAGAGCCGTTAGAAATGCCTGAAGATGGCTACCGTGGTAAAGATATTAAAGCGATCGGCGAACGTCTTAAAAACGAACATCCGGAATACAAAGATTTAGATGAAAAAACACGTATCTCTAAATTTAGAGCGCTCGGTGTCGAATATGAAATGGCACAATTAAAACAAGACTTACAAGACTACCGTGTCACGTTTGATAACTGGTTTAGTGAAACATCACTGTACGAAAAAGGTGAAGTCGAAGAAGCGTTAGAAATTATGACAAAAAATGGTCATACGTATGAAGCAGATCAAGCAATTTGGTTAAGAACGACGGACTGGAAAGACGATAAAGACCGCGTCCTTAGAAAAACGGACGGTACATACACGTACTTTATGCCAGACATCGCGTACCATTACGACAAATTAAGACGCGGTTATGATTTATTAATCGACTTATTTGGTGCAGATCACCACGGTTACATTAACCGTATTAAAGCGTCGATTGGTGCGCTCGGTGAAGACCCTGAGAAACTACAAGTAGAAATTATGCAGATGGTCCGTTTAATTAAAGACGGCGAAGAAGTTAAGATGAGTAAACGTACAGGTAATGCGGTGACGTTAAGAGAGTTAATGGACTTAATTGGTGTCGACGCTGCACGCTATTTCTTAGCGATGCGTAGTGCAGACACGCCGTTTGATTTTGACTTAGATTTAGCATTATCAGAGTCGAGCGAAAACCCGGTCTATTACGTTCAATATGCACACGCGAGAATTTGTAGCATTTTAAAACAAGCAGAAGAAGCAGGATTTAACTTAGATAGAAGTAAATCACTAGACGTGATCACGCACCCTCAAGCACTTGAGTTATTAAAGCAAGTCGGTAACTTTAAACGTACAATCGAAAGTGCGGCTGAAGCGCGTGCGAACCATAGAATTACAAACTATGTCGAAACCCTCGCATCAGAATTCCACAAATTCTACAACCAAGAAAAAGTGCTCGGCGAAGACAAAGAAAAAACATACGCGTATTTATTAATGATTGAAGCGGTACGTCAAACGATTGAAAACGCACTGACAATCATCGGTGTGAGCGCACCAAAATCGATGTAAAACTAAAATATAAGTGAGGTACTTGTCCATGAAGCGTGTTTTATTACTAATAGCCATCTTTATGTTATCTGCATGTAGCCAAGAAGACGATTCGAGCTTACGTATCGTATCTTTTGTCCCAAGTAACACGGAAATCGTAAGTGAGCTTGTCGGCACGGATTACTTTGTCGGTGTTTCATCAGTAGACAACTATCCAGAGTCTCTAAATGAAAGGGACATTGCAAGAATCGACACGTTTAACATTAATCCTGAAGAAGTGATTCAGTTGAATCCGACGCATATTATTTCACACGAATTTTTAAGTGAAAGCGCAAAAGCTGAAATTGACAAAATCGTTGAAGCAACGAATGCAGAAGTACTCGTCATTAACGATGCGAAAACGCTCGACGACGTATTTACGTCAATTAAACAGATCGGTGAGTTTTTAAATGTAACAGACAAAAGTGACGCGCTCGTTGCAAAAATGAAAGAAGAGCGTGAACAACTCATTGAACAATATAAAAATACCGATGAAAAAACAGCGTTTGTGTTAATCACTACGCCACCTGACATTTACGTCGCAGCCAATGATACATTTATGAGTAGTGTGTTAAATGACATTAACATCGTAAACGTGTTCGACGACTTACAAGACTTCCCGATGGTCGATGTTGAAGCGGTCGTTGAAAGAAGTCCAGAGTACCTCATTTCTGCAACAGGTATTTCCAAAGAGCAGGTGAGTCATGTCGTAAAAGATGAGAAAGCATTTAAAGACATGCCATTTATAGATGAAGGAAAATTATGTGTACCAAATGTCGATGAAATCTCCCGACCAGGTCCACGTATTCTTTCAGCGATGAAAGACATTGCGGAATGTGTCCATGAATAAAGAATATGTAGTGCTTGCGAGTATACTCATTGTAGTTATACTCGCATCTTTAGTTATCGGGACAATCAACGTATTTGAAGGTCATTTTAATATCGTGTATTCAATCCGATTACCGAGAATTTTATTTGCGGTATTAGGAGGTGCGGTCCTGTCTATTTGTGGTGCGGTATTTCAAATTTTACTGAATAACCGAATGGCAGATAGTTTTACACTCGGTATGGCGAACGGAGCAGTCATCGGTGCGGCAATCGCGATTTATATTAGTGCGTCGTTTTACTTAATTCCGTTATTTGGTGTCGTCGCGGGACTCATCTCACTATTTTTAGTGCTTTTTATCGCAAAGCAAATCGATTCAATGTTGCGACCAGAAACACTCGTCATTACAGGTGTACTATTTTCGACGTTGTTAAGTGGTGTACTATACATCATCATTATGCTCGATCCGACGAAAACGAAATCGATTGTACAGTTTATGTTCGGTAGTTTTTCAGGCAGTCGATATGAATTTGTTAGCCTCGTTTTCGTTTGTTTTATCGTCAGCCTTGTTGTGTTATTTAAATCATCACGCGACCTCGACTTACTGACGCTTGGTGAATTACGTGCGTTTAGTCTTGGTGTAGACGTTTCTAATTTACGACTAAAGTTACTAATCGTAATGGCGATTCCGTCACTCGTACTACTCAGTTTTACAGGGATTATCGGCTTTATCGGTATCATCGTGCCACAAATGATTCAGTACATTCGCCCAAGAAAAGCAAAAGAGCTGTTTATATTATCTGGATTATACGGTGCAATTTTACTCGGAGTGGTCGACACAATCGCGCGAACGATTTTGTCACCGATTCAACTTCCAACCGGCGTCTTACTTAGTATTTTTAGTGTGCCACTTATAATGTTTTTAATGTATAAGAGATTTCTTCAAAAGACGATATAAAACATGATAAAATTATTTTAGAAGGGGAGAATCTTATGAAGCACATTTCAATCGAAGATATTTTTAACATCAAATCCGTGAGTGCGCCAAAGGCGATTCCTGGACACGGTGCGACGTATTACGTTACAACTGTAAACGAAAAAGACAACAATTACGTCACGCATCTACACGAAGCGACAGATATCGGCTTAAAGCAGCTAACGTTTGATAAAGGACGCATCTCGCAAGTCGATCATTCTAGCGACGGGAACTTAACGTTATTTGTAGCTAAAGGAGATAACGATAAGCCTCAAATCTTTTTATTAAGACGTACTGGCGGGGAAAGAGAGCAGTTAACGTTTGAAGAAGAGGGCGTATTAAACCCGCGTTTTTCTAACGACGGCACGGCAGTATTTTATCATGTAAATATTAAAGAAGAAGACGACAAAAAAGAAGACGATGATAAGAAAGACGACAAAAAGCAACCCGTACATATTACGAACATGAAATACAAAATTGACGGTGCACCTGGACCGTTTGGTTATGTACCTGAAAAGAAGCAAGTCGTTAAGAAAATAGATATCGACACACGTGAAGTTGAAACCGTTTGCTCTGGTGAAGCGGATTATTCGTTTATGGCAGAGTTGTCTGACGGTATCATTTACACGACGAATGAAAGCGACGACCCGGACTTCAATTTTACGAACACGTTATACGTTCGTCGTAACGGTGAAGACAAAGTCGTGACACTTCAAGACAAATCAGTATACGGCGTTGAAGTGTCAAAAGATGAAAAACACGCGTTACTTTTAACGACAGATTATAACTATAAAAACGCGGCACACTTAACAATTGAGTTGTTATCACTCGACGACTTTACGTTGACGGACATCACTAGTAAGCTCGACCGACCAGCTGGGTCAGCAGTTGTTCAAGACGTTCAACAATATGAAGAGTCGCGCGTCGTTAAATTTGTATCAAACAAGGAGTTCGTGTTCTTACTATCTGAAGACGGTGCAGTGAATCTTTATAAAGGGAACATCGAAGGAGAAGTTCGTCCGCTACTTCAAAGTGAGCACAACATTTTCGGAATGGATGCTAGTGATGATACGGTATATATAACGATTTCTACACCAGTGTCACCGAGTGAGTTATATCAGTTCGATTTAGACACTGAAACACTGACGCAACTCACTGAAGTGAACAAAGAATTCGTCGACTCAAAGGAAATCGTTAAGCCAGAATCGATTCGTTTTAATAGTTTTGACGATGAAGAAATTCACGGTTGGTTTATGAAGCCAGCTGGATTTAAAGATGGAGAAAAATATCCGCTCGTTGTGAACGTGCACGGTGGACCACATGCGTTTTACGCACATACATTCTTCCATGAAATGCAAGTGTTAGCAGGACTTGGATACGCAGTATTATTTACAAATCCACGCGGTTCTCATAGTTACTCTCAAAAATTTGTCGATCACGTACGCGGAGACTACGGTAACACAGATTATAAAGATGTGATGGCGTCAGTCGATTACGTATTAGACACGTACGATTTTATCGATGAAGATAGACTCGGTGTAACTGGTGGAAGTTACGGCGGATTTATGACGAACTGGATCGTCGGGCATACGAACCGCTTCAAAGCTGCCGTGACACAGCGTTCGATTTCAAACTGGATTAGCTTTAGAGGGGTATCAGATATCGGTTACTACTTTACTGATTGGCAAATTCAAGCAGGCGTCGATGACATCAACACGTTATGGCATCATTCACCACTCAAATATGTCGACAATGTAGAAACGCCTTTACTCATTTTACATAGTGAGTATGACTTTAGATGTCCAATCGAGCAAGCGGAGCAGTTATATATCGAACTTAAATATCGTAAAAAGACAGCTGAATTCGTTCGCTTCCCTGATGCGGACCACAACCTTTCAAGAACGGGTCTTCCACATTTAAGAGTTAAACGTCTTGAATATATGACGGATTGGTTTAAAAAATATTTAAATGAGGAGAATCATTAATGAATCAAAAAGCACATAGTCTCATAGAAACACTAGAAACGGATTACGCGATTATTACAAATCCGATGAACGTATTTTACTTTTCAGGGGCTAACCTTAGCCCGCACGAGCGTCTACTCGCACTCATCATCGATAAAGAAAGCAAACAATCGACGATTGTCTATCCAAAACTCGATGAGGAAACAGTTAAGGAGGATGCTACAGTTGATGAGTTAAAACCACATAAAGATGGTGAAGATGCTTTTCAATATATATTTGAAAGTATTCCAGAAGGTAAAACAATTGGTGTTGAGGGAGATCATTTAACGTATGACCGTTATAAACGTTTACTTGAAAAGTATGATGATGAGAACATCACAGATATTTCTAACACACTCAGTGAACTGCGCGGTATTAAAAATGACGAAGACTTAGTCCATCTACAAGATGCTGTAAAAATAACAGAAGACGCACTCAACGAGTTATACAATATTACCGTTGAAGGTAAAACTGAAATGGAAATTGCGGACTTTTTAGTGGCAGAATTTAAAAAGCGAGGTGCAGTTGGGCCATCATTCGGACCAACAGTGCTTGCAGGTAGTAAATCAGCACTACCACATGGCGATTCAGGAGACCGTGTGATTAAAAAAGGTGACTTTTTACTGATCGACTTCGGTATCGTCACAAAAGAGAATTACGTATCAGACATGACACGTACGTTTTTCATCGGTGAACCAGATGAAAAACAACGAAAAATTTATAACTCGGTGTTAAACTCTAACTTAGCAGGTATTAAAGCGAGTACAGTCGGTACGAAGTTTAGTGACATCGACAAAGCGTCGAGAGACGTTATTGAAAACGACGGGTACGGAGAGTACTTTACGCATAGAGTCGGTCACGGATTAGGTCATGACTTACACGAAAGACCATCTGTTGATGACAATAACCACGACGTATTAAAAGAAGGTAATGTTATTACGATTGAACCAGGTATTTACATCGAAGGATACGGTGGAGTCCGTATTGAAGACGCGATATTCGCATCAGAAGAAGGACCAATCGTCATAAATGAATTTAAAAAAGATATAGATTCAATGATTTTAAAATAGAGTGAGGGTAAATTATGGCTCAGAATACAAGAATAGAATCTGATTTCCTTGGTGAAAAAGAAATATCAAACGATGCATATTACGGATGCCAGTCGCTACGTGCAAAAGAGAACTTTCCAATTACAGGACATACGTTAAATATCGATTTAATTCGTGCATTAGCGATGGTTAAAAAAGCTGCAGCAATCGCAAACTATAAAACATGCCAATTAGAAGAAGATAAAAAGAACGCGATCGTTCAAGCCTCAGAAGAGATTATTAACGGTGAACATATCGATCACTTTATCGTCGATTCGATTCAAGGCGGCGCTGGAACGTCTATGAACATGAACGCAAACGAAGTAATCGCAAACCGCGCACTTGAAATTCTCGGTAGAGAAAAAGGAGATTACGATTATATTTCTCCAAACAACCACGTCAATATGGCACAGTCGACAAACGACGCAGTACCTACTGCGATTCACTTAGCGATTATGATGCGCGCAGAGCGACTGCTTGACGCAATTGAACATATGGAAGAAGCATTTAAAGAAAAGTCAATCGAGTTTGACGGCTACATTAAAATGGGTCGTACGCATTTACAAGATGCGATCCCAATTCGTCTTGGCCAAGAATTCGGTGCATACGCACGTGCAATTGGGCGCGACAAAAAACGTATTCGTCATACACTTGAAGATTTAAAAGAAGTAAATATCGGTGCGACAGCAGTCGGTACGGGTCTTAATGCAAGTGTTGAATATATCGAACACGTCGTAAAAGAGTTAAGCGAGATTTCAGGGTATGACTTAGTATCTGCGGATAACTTAGTCGACGCAACCCAGTTTACAGATAGCTATGTACAAGTATCAGCGAGCTTAAAAATTATGATGACGAACATGTCAAAAATCGCAAACGACATTCGTATGATGGCGTCTGGACCAAAAGCAGGATTATACGAAATTAAATTACCAGGACGTCAACCAGGTTCATCGATTATGCCAGGTAAAGTGAACCCGGTAATGCCTGAGATGATTAACCAAGTGTCGTTCCAAGTATACGGAAACGACTTAACTGTATCACTCGCGTCAGAAGCGGGTCAGTTCGAGTTAAACGTTATGGGACCAGTGCTCGTTTATAACTTATTACAGTCTATCGACATTATGCATAACGGATTTAAAGCATTCACAGATTACTGTGTTGTCGGAATTACACCGAACAAAGAAATCATGGAAAACTACGTCAACGAATCACTCGGAGTCATCACGGCGCTCGTACCACATATCGGGTACAAGCAGTCATCAGAACTCGTAAAAGAAGCACTATTAACAGGAAAAGGTGTGCGTGAACTTATACTCGAGCACAGCATCCTCACAAAAAATCAGCTCGATCACGTACTCAACCCTTACGAAATGACAAATATCGGTATATCAGAATTACCAGAAGCATAGGAGAAGGAAGTGTTTTTATGCATGCAGTTAATATCCCACTAACAGACGAGGAATATCAATTATTTAATGAGTATGCACAGATTCACAATATACCTTTATCAACAATGCTAAAAGAAACACTCAAAGAGAAAATCGAAGATGATTTTGATGTAGCTTTAATCAGAGAATATGAGAATGAAAAGAATACTTCAGAAGTCTCATATACACATGATGAAGTTAAAGAGATTTTAAAAATATAATAATGAGTTAATTAGGCAAGGTCTAAATAAATTAGGCCTTGTCATTTTATTTCCTAAAAATAGTTGTAAAGGCTTACATTAAATATTATAATAGCAATATATTTATAAAACTTATGTTAGGGGGAATTCACATGGATTTTCTTGATAATTTGGTAGCGTTTTTATTAGATCTCGTATGGAGTAAACCTCTCGTTTATGGGCTTTTACTAACGGGGATTTTATTTACGCTTATGTTAAAGGTGTTCCAGTTGAGACACTTTAAGGAAATGATCCGTTTAATGTTTAGAGGAGAAAACTCACCGAAAGGGATTACGAGTTTCCAAGCACTTTCTCTATCACTAGCGGGACGTGTTGGTACTGGTAACATTGTCGGAGTATCTACAGCTATTTTCATCGGTGGACCTGGTGCGGTATTTTGGATGTGGGCAACAGCGTTTTTAGGTGCGAGTACAGCATTCATTGAATCGACACTCGGACAAATCTATAAACGTGAAGAACGCGGAGAATACCGCGGGGGACCTGCGTACTACATGGAGTACGGTATTAACAATAAGTTCGGTAAGATTTTAGGGATTACCTTTGCGATTGTAACGGTAATTGCAACAGGACTGTTACTACCAGGGGTACAATCAAACGCAATCGCGTCAGGATTACATAACGCATGGGGCATCCCACACTGGATTGTCGGAGCAGTTCTTGCGATTTTACTCGCTTTAATCGTATTCGGCGGATTAAAATCTATCGCAAACGTTGCAACAGCAATCGTGCCATTCATGGCAATTATTTATATTTTAATGGCAATTGTCATTATTGTAATTAATATTGCAGACGTACCTGCGATGTTCGCACTAATTTTTAAATCAGCATTTAACTTAGAAGCAACGTTCGGTGGTATTTTAGGTGCGATGATTGAAATTGGGGTAAAACGTGGTCTTTATTCTAACGAAGCAGGACAAGGAACAGGGCCACACGCTGCAGCTGCTGCAGAAGTTTCTCACCCTGCAAAGCAAGGGTTAGTACAATCATTCTCAGTATATATCGATACGTTATTCGTATGTACAGCAACTGCGCTCATCATTTTACTCTCAGGAACGTATAACACTACGGACGGTCAAACGTTAGCAGACGGACGTCCAAGCTTACTATTTGACGGTGAAGTTTACGTTCAATCTGCAGATGGCTCAAGAGACTACTCAGGAACAGCTATGTACGTTCAAGCAGGGGTAGACAAAGCGTTTGAAGGCGCATCATATGTCTTTGATCCAACATTTGCAGGATTAGGATCTAAATTCGTTGCGGTCGCATTATTCTTCTTTGCATTCACAACGATTTTAGCTTACTCATACATGGGAGAGACAAACATCTCCTACTTAACTCGGAACTTGAGTGATAATAGTACAAAAGTTGCCATCAACTTTGTACGTGCATTACTCATCTTCGCGACAGTGTTCGGTACAATTCGTACGGCAGCACTTGCGTGGGACTTCGGGGACTTAGGTGTTGGTATGATGGCTTGGCTAAACTTAGTCGCAATATGGTTCTTATTTAAACCAGCAGTGCGGGCACTAAAAGACTACGAGTCACAGATGAAAGAAAAAGGTTCTGGAAACTACGCGTTATATTCACCTTCTAAAGAAGAAGTGCCAAACGCGGTATTCTGGCAACATGACTACCCAGAGCGTCTAAATAAAACAGGCGAAATTGAAACGTTTAACGAATGGAAAACAAATAAAAATTAATCGTATTTAAAATAAAGAGCTTGAACACAACAGAATGTTGTTTCAAGCTCTTTTTATATTCATCTAAGTGTAGTCGGTTCTTTTATCTTTTAAGTGAAACAATGATAAAATAAATATAATGATAATGGTGGTGATGATATGGATTTACGTGCGTTTTTTAAAATATATTATAAAGATGATATGCTTTACCGTGCGCTCATTTGGTACAATACGGAGTTTTCTACGGTCGATGATTTTGTCGAATTTAAATTACAGAAACTAAATAATGGTGAAGAGATTCAGACACTTTCTCATGCGCTATCTATGGCTGAAGTTAAGCTGGTAGAACGTTTAAAAATGGAGAATGAAGGTCAAGACATCATTTATGTTGAAGAGAGTGAAGAACTTCTTGCGTTAAAAGAGTTTCAATATATCGTCGAGATACCGGAAGGTTCTGTCACACATTTTGATATTATTAAGAAGATTTACGATACGTTACTTAAAGAAGGTTTAATGAGCGACGTAAAAATGATGTTAGATGATAATGATATCGAGACGCCGAGTGATATTTATAAATTAACACCGATTTATACGGGTAACATTTTATGGTTGTATGATAATTTAACGAGTCGACATTTACGAGATATCATTCGAAAATTAAATATCACACATTATGGATCGTATAAAGATAGCTTTATTGAAACAGTCGTGAATTATTTAACGACGAAAGAATATATATCGCACGCACTCAGTCTCTTACCAAACGAAACAGTGGTACAGTTAAAAGAAAATGCAGAGAAGAACATTCACGTGTATGACAATAAAACGATGTGGCAAGAAGCAAAGTCACTTGGGATTTTAGTAGAAGTCCACCGCGATTATTTAGTCATGCATGAAGGAGTCTTAAATACTCTAAAAGACGTTGATATTAGCATTATCACGTCGGTCGACGAAAGTAAATATTTTAACGGCTATGAATTATTGTTAGTCATCGATCAAATACCATCGATTACGAGAAATGTGATTATTCCGACGCGTTTAAGCGGTCGAGAACTGATTGAAATTATAAAAGAGAGTTTTATTTGGAGGAATAGTGGAAGTTATATTTCGTTTAACAATCAAAAGTTTTACGAAAACAGTGACGGCATAGATGCATCGTTTATACAAGTCGATGCCGTATTAAAAGCGCATCCTAGCTTTAAATTCCATTATAAAAGTGAAGAACAATATACAGTAAATGTATCACTCATTAAAACCGTGACGACAGAACATTACGCACCTCGCGTGATTTCTCATTCAGGTGAGACTCCGATAGATAACGTTGGAGATATCGATACTGTAAAATCGATGCTAGAAATACTTTCACGTCCAGATCATATCGACTATAGCGTAGTGTACGAACGTGCGCGTACAAGGAATTATCGAGAGCGCTATCCGATTACAGCAATTAACGCACATATCGCAAAAATTATAAACCAAGAACGACCGTATTACGAAAAGAGGATGGACTAACATGGATCTCGCAACGTTTTACAACATGTATTTAACCGATGTTCATCTTAAAAAGATAGGTGAACAAGGGACGAATTTATATAAATTAATCGATGAAAAAATCGAAGAGGCAATGAGTTATCAGTACTTATCGATACTATCAGAATCACTCACACCAGACGAAATCGAGTTGATTACACGATTTTCAAACTTTCACCATGAGTCAAACGTACAAGTTGTGCCGTTTGATTTAGAAAAATATCCGTATCTAACTTTTAACCATCATCTATTATTTATAGGAGAAGGTGAAGGTGTCATTCATGAAGAAGTTATAGATGGGATATTACGAAGTTTTGGTAGACAAATTGAATTACCAACAGTAAGAGAAGATATCCACCTAAACAATGTCGATTTAAATCATGCGGAGTATACGACTGCGGTGAACTTATTTGAATATCCAATTATCGAATATTACAACATGCTCACTCGAGAAGAGCAGCTATATATGATTGCGAGTTATTTAAATATAGAATTCGATGAAACAACAACACGCGCGCAGTTAATCAACAGCATCAGCAAAAGTTTAACAAATAAACAACTGTTAAATATGATATTAGAAACGATGGAAGAAAAAGAACGTCACGCATTCTTACAAAAAATCGAAGCGGGTGAAATTCTATTTACGATGGAAGAGTATCCGTGGGAAGAAGTGATGATTTCTGGACTCGTGATGCCATATCAACCAGGAATCGCGATTATTAACGCGTCGATTTATGATATTTTAAAAAATGCAAATTAGAAAAAACGGAGGGCTTCTTATGAGTCTTAAAGAGAAATTGTTTAAAAAGCTTGAAGAAAAAGAAAATAAGATGATCGACATCCGTCGTCATTTACACCAGTATCCAGAATTATCTTTTAAAGAAGAAAAAACAGCGCAATTTATAGCGGATTTCTATAAAGATAAAGACGTAAAAGTGACGACACATGTAGGAAATGGTTACGGTATTATCGCTGAAATTAACGGTAAAAATAAAGGAAAGACGATTGGACTTCGTGCAGATTTCGACGCACTACCAGTGACTGAAGAAACGGGCTTGCCGTTTAAATCTAAAAACGAAGGCGTCATGCACGCGTGTGGTCACGATGCGCATACGGCGTATATGCTGATTCTTGCTGAATCTCTATATGAGTTAAGAGATGAATGGGACGGTACAATTAAAGTTATTCATCAGCACGCTGAAGAGGTGCCGCCAGGTGGTGCAAAATCAATTGTAGAATCTGGTCTTTTAGACGATTTAGACGAAGTATATGGCGCGCACGTTTTTCCAATGTTCGACACAGGGATCATCCAATTTGCGACAGGTAATGCGATGGCAGGATGCTCAAACTTTGATTTAGTCATCCAAGGAAGTGGCGGTCACGGCGGACTTCCGCATAATACGAGAGACGCAATCGTAGCAGCGAGTTATTTTATTACAAACATTCAAACGATTGTATCTAGAAATATGAACCCGCTAGATATGACGGTTATTTCAATTACTTCTTTCGAGGACGCTACTGGCGGATATAACGTCGTACAAGACAAAGTAACGCTCCGCGGGACAGTGCGTTATTTACAAGAAGAAAATAAAGAATTCGTCTATGAACGATTTAAAGATATGGTCGAAGGATTAGAGAAAGCATTTGACGTACAATGTAATCTGAATTACGACTTCCATTTCCCAGTGTTATATAACCATCCAAAAGAATCTGAACACGTTAGAGAGTTACTGAAAAATAGTATTGGAGACTATTTAACAGACGTACAAGTAACAGAACCACTCACAGGATCTGAAGACTTTGCGTATTATTTACAAAAAGCACCTGGGACATACATTAACGTCGGTGCAAAACCAGAGGGTGTAGAAGTTGCATATCAAAACCATCACCCAAAATTTGAAATTAATGAAAAATCGTTACTCATTTGTGCAAAATCTATTGGTGAAATAACGGTAGATCGTTTAGAGGCGTAATATGGATAGCTTCAAGCAAAAAGATGTAATAAGACTATGGTCAAAAAGACTGAAAGATTCTTATAAAGGGACGTACGGTAAAGTCGGTGTGATTGCAGGGAGTCGATTGATGCCTGGTGCTTCAGTCCTTGCTACAAAAGCTGCAGTGAGAAGCGGAGCAGGACTTACGACAGCAAATATTCCGGCTGAGAATTTTTCAATTCTAGGGACGCATGTCCCTGAAGCGATGTTGTACGATCGTAAAGATTCTTTAGAACAATTTATAGATGGACTCGACAGTATTTTAATCGGCCCAGGACTTTCGTCTTATGATGAGAAAGACGTACTAACACTTATTCAACAATTTAATGGGACACTCATCATCGATGCAGACGGATTATCACACGTGCGTCCACTTATTAAATATATTGAAAAAAGACCAGCTCCGACCGTCATTACACCACATCTCGGAGAAATGGCGCGTATACTCGGCGTCAGTGTTACAGAGGTAAAAGAAAATCAAGCACACGTCGCACAGCAGTTTGCTGAAAAATATAACGTGTACGTCGTATTAAAGGCAAGTCAAACAGTTGTGGCGACACCTTGTTCTGCGAGTCCGACGATTCAGAGTAGAGGGAACACAGGTCTAGCAAAAGGCGGATCCGGTGACGTACTCGCGGGCATGATTCTCGGGTTCTCTAATCGTTATGAAAGATTAGAAGATGCCATAAATAGTGCAGTATTTATGCACGGATACACAGCAGAATACGTCGCACGAACGATAGCAGTCGAAGCAATGACCGCCATGGACATCGTCGATTATTTAGGAGAATCGATGCTCGACGTACAAAAATAAACAGCCAGCACATTATAGACGGAGAGCTGGATGTATGTCATGTGTGAATGACTATCTTCAAGCGAAAAAAGGAACGTTATTACATATTGATACATAATAGATATATATATATAATAACGATATATAAACATACTCGGAGGAAGAAATGGAACAGACAATAGATTTAGAAGATTTATTTAAAATTATTAAGAAAAACTTTTTTTCAATTGTAGCTTTACCATTATTATTTGGAATCATTGCGTTACTGATTTCTATGTATTTAATTACACCAAAATATGAGTCGACGACTCAATTACTGGTCAACCAAAAAGAGAATGAGAACACGATATTAAGTCAGCAAGTTCAATCAAACTTGAAGCTGATTCAAACGTATTCAGAGATTATTAAAAGTCCACGTATTTTAGATGAAGTTTCAAATCGTCTAGATAATAGGTATACGACTACAGAAATTCAAAATATGCTAAATATTTCAAGTCAGTCGGACTCTCAAGTGTTAAACATCAGTGTTAAGAGTGAACACAGTGAATTATCAAACACGATCGCAAACACAGTCGCAGAAGTCTTCAGTGAAGATGTAGAAAACATTATGAATGTCGACAACGTGTCAATTCTTTCTGTTGCAGAAGGAAATGGAGAACAAGTAGAACCGAGAACACTAGTTAATGTCGCGGTTGGTATGTTTGTAGGATTTATACTTGCTGCGTTAATCATCTTTTTAAAAGAGGTACTCGATAAACGTATTAAAAATGAAGATGACGTTGCAGAATACTTAGATTTACCAGTGCTCGGTAGTATAGAAAAGGTGAAATAGTTATATGGCTAAGAAAAAGAAGACAATAAACCCATTAGAAACATATGAAAATCCGAAGTCTGTTTTAAGTGAGAAGTTCAGAGGGATTCGTACAAATATTACGTTTTCAACGCCAGATGGCAACGTGAATGCTATCGTAATCACAGCAGAACGACCAGATGTAGGAAAGTCATCAATTAGTGCGAATACTGCAATTACATATGCACAATCAGGAATGAAGACGTTAATTATTGACGGAGATATGAGAAAGCCTTCTCAACATTATCTGTTCCAAGAACCGAATGCACGTGGGCTATCTACAGCGATCGTTGAAGGAGAACCTATTGAACACTACGTCATACCGACTCGTGTAAATAACTTAAGTTTACTTACGGCGGGGCCAATACCACCGAACCCGTCAGAGTTAATTGCTTCACAACGTTTTAAAGAAATATTTGAAGAGTTAAAGACACAGTACGACATGATTATTATAGATACACCGCCGATTCTAACAGTAACGGATGCACAGCTATTTGCTAAACTAACAAATAACGCAGTACTCGTTATAGATGCGAGTCAGAACGATCGTAATGAGGTAATGCGAGGTAAAGAACTAGTAGAAAAGTCAGGCGCGAGAATACTTGGTGTTATTTTAAATAAAGCGACGTTAGATCAGTCTACAAGCAGTTACTACTATTATTATGGAGAAGAGTAATGATAGATATACATTCACATGTTTTAGTTGGTATTGATGATGGACCTAAAAATGTAGAAGATGCGATTGAACTTTTAAAGCAAGCAAAAAATGAAGGTGTAACGGATATTATCGTTACACCTCATCATTTACATCCGAATTGGGATAATGAAGCAAAAAATGTTTATGAAGGACTCGAATTTCTTAATGCTCAAAAAGAAGTTCAAGATATCGGTATAAAATTACATCCTGGACAAGAGATAAGAATTAAAGATGAATTGTTTAAAGAGTTAGATTCGAATCAGGCGATTGCTTTAGCGAATTCTCAATATATCTTAATTGAATTACCATCAGGTCATGTACCGTCTTCAACGAAGCAGATAATATTCGAATTACAAAAAAAAGGATATACACCAATCATCGCTCATCCAGAAAGAAATAAGGCGATCGCGAATGATTTGAAACTGTTATATGAACTTATTAACAGTGGAGCACTCGCTCAACTGACGACAACGTCATTAAACGGTGGCTTAGGGAAGAAGCTTCAACAAGTGAGTTTACAAATGATTGATTGTAATTTAGTTCATTTCATAGCATCCGATGCACATAACGTAGACAATCGTCCGTTTATAATGGACAGTCTATTTAGAAATAAGAAACTAAAAGCATATCATGACGAATTGAATCAAATGATCAAAAATGCTGAAAGTCTTTTAAATAAAGAAAGAGTTTATACGAACCGACCAGAAGAGCCTACACAACGTAAAAAGTTTTTAGGCATTTTTTAACGTGAAAGGAGATTCTCATGAAGCAACCATCTATTAAATTTAGAATTTTTCTATTAATGCTTATAGATTCATTAATAGTGACATTTTCAATTTACTTAAGTTATTACATACTAGAGCCTTATTTTGAAGGTTACTTGCTCAGCAAACTTTTATTAACCGCTGGAATTTTACTAGTCAGTCATCATGTATTCTCTGCTGTGTTTAATTTGTATCATCGAGCATGGGAATATGCAAGTGTAAACGAATTGCTACTCATTGTAAAAGCTGTTTCAGCTTCTATGATATCGACGATGATATTAGTATCATTATTTACACAGAGTCCCCCATTTTTTAGATTATATTTTATAACATGGATGATGCACCTTCTATTAATTGGAGGCTCAAGACTTTCATGGAGAATCATAAGAAAGCAATTTTTATCAGATAAAGATATTGAGAAAATACCAACACTTATCGTAGGTGCAGGTAGAGGTGGATCCTTGCTCATACGTCAAATGCTTACAACTCCTTATATGGGAATGGAGCCAGTAACGGTAGTAGATGATGATTTAAATAAGCAAGGAATGTCTATAACGACAGGGATTAAAGTACAAGGGACAGGAGAAGATATTCCTTCGCTTATATCAAAATATAAAATTAAAAAAGTGATTATTGCGATACCTTCATTAAAAAATAATCGATATAATGAAATTGCAAAAAAATGTGAAGGTATGGGTGTAGAAGTATTAAGAATGCCGAATATCGAGGAAGTAATGTCTGGTCAGCTAGAAGTTAGTCAACTAAAGAAAGTAGAAGTGGAAGACTTACTCGGAAGAGAACCGGTAGAACTAGACACAGCAATGATTTCAAAGCAATTAACAGGCAAAGTAGTACTTATCACAGGCGCAGGTGGTTCTATTGGTTCAGAGATTTGCAGACAAATATGCAAGTTTGGACCGGAAAGAATTATCCTTTTAGGACACGGTGAGAACAGTATATACTTAATACATAGAGAACTCACTGAGCAATATGGAGAAGCAATCGACATCGTGCCAATAATTGCTGACATTAAAGACAAAGAGCGAATGGAAAAAGTTATGGAGAAATATAAACCATTTGCAGTTTACCATGCAGCAGCGCATAAACACGTACCACTTATGGAATACAACCCAGAAGAAGCGGTACAAAACAACATCTTCGGAACGAATTATACCGCAGAAGCGGCCAAAAAAACAGGCGTAAGAAAATTCGTGATGGTTTCAACAGACAAAGCAGTAAACCCACCAAACGTCATGGGTGCAACAAAACGTGTCGCAGAAATGATTGTTCAAAGCTTAAATGATGAAGACAGTACGACAGACTTTGTCGCAGTAAGATTTGGAAACGTACTTGGTTCAAGAGGATCAGTAATCCCACTATTTAAAAAGCAAATAGAAGCGGGTGGTCCAGTGACAGTGACGCATCCAGAGATGACGAGATACTTTATGACGATACCAGAAGCGGCACGACTTGTACTACAAGCAGGTGCACTAGCAGAAGGTGGAGAAGTGTTCGTTCTAGATATGGGAGAACCTGTAAAAATAGTAGATCTTGCGAGAAAAATGATCCGTTTAAGTGGTTATAGTCAAGAAGAGATTGGTATCGAGTTCACTGGTATTAGACCCGGTGAAAAACTGTTTGAAGAGCTGTTAAATGAAGACGAAATACATCCAGAGCAAGTGTATGAGGGGATTTATAGAGGGAAAGTAGGAACTGTAAC
>NZ_CAVG010000055.1 GCF_000438455.1 Nosocomiicoccus massiliensis | reverse complement strand
GAATCTTTCACAAAAGAGAAGATAATTAATTATGCTAATAACTCAAAATCCCATGCATAGAAAAGGTGAGTGAGTATATTATATTTAAAGTTTTGAAGAATATTGTAACTTCACATGGTGTGAAACATTAGAAAGGGTGTCTCATGATTATGGAAGATCAACCAAAAAAGATAAGAAAACGTAGACGTCGTAAAAAGAAAATGCCTGTATGGCTAAAAGTACTAATCACATGTTTTCTTTTATTTATTATCGCAGGTGCAGCTTTTGCAGGATTTACTTTTTATAAGTTAAACCAATTGAGTACGAGTATTAATGAAGGTACGGAAGAGAGACAAGCTTCTAAACTTAGAAGAGAAGATGTAAATGTTGATAAAAAAGACCCGATTTCGATCGCGTTATTCGGTATTGACTCGGACGAATCTCGAGATGGACTGGGAGAACGTTCGGATTCGATTATTCTTTTATCAGTAAACCCAAATACTGACAAAACAGTAATGGTGAGTGTCCCGAGAGATACGCGTGCTGAAATTGTTGGTAATGGTACCGTTGAGAAAATTAACCACGCGTATGCCATTGGTGGACCAAGTATGGCTAAGGATTCCCTTGAGAATTTAATGGATGTACCGATAGACCATTATGTCAGCATTAATATGGATGGCCTTAAGGACCTAATAGATATAGTTGGTGGCGTAACTGTGACAAGTAATGCTACATTTACTGTAAGAGGGAATTCGTATGTTGAAGGATTACCTTATGACATGGATGGTACAGAGGCTCTTGCGTTTACGAGAAGTCGTTATGAAGAAGGTTCTGGTGGTGACTTCGGTCGTCAGGATCGTCAACAGCTAGTCGTTGAGGCATTAGGTCAAAAGTTATTATCCGTTGGTTCAATTACGAGAATTAACTCGATTGTAGACACACTTGGCTACAATGTAAAAACAGACTTAACGATGGCTGATATTCAAGATATCGGTACTAAATATAATGGTGCGCGTCGTAATGTTGAACGTTTACAATTAGACGGCTCTGGTGAAATATTAGACGATAACTTATGGTACTTCTTCCCAAATGAAGAAAGTTTAGAAGAAGTGAAGAGAAAGTACAGAGAGAATTTAGAGATAGATTAGAAATAACCCGTATATTTAAATAAAGAAATTAGAGTATTAATCTTGCTACCCCTAATTAGACCTCCGTGGCTATAAGGGGTTTCTTTATATAATGATATAGAAAACTAATTATAAGATTTGAGGACTGATCTATGGAAAATAATTTAGAACAAATAATGACAATCACTTCAACTCGTTTAGCAAAAAAATATTAGAAAACTATATATCACTAGAGATAAAATCACCTTACTCTATGGTTGTATGAACCTTATCTTTATAATAAAAAAAGACATGTCGTGATGACATGTCTTTTGCCTCTATCCACGTGGTTAGACGTAGCAAGGTAGGACTTCCCTTATTCCTTATAATTAATAATAATAGGAATTGTGTTTTATCGCAAGAGATAGTGGGAGCCACACAATAATTACTGACAAACCGCTTCATATAGCTTTATCCTACATCCCACTTTAAACAATCACCGTAATCTTCGTGCCTTTGCCTTCTTCGGATTCTACTTCTATATCCCCGCCATGTAGGTCGATGATTTCTTTGACAATCGCCATTCCAAGACCGTTTGATGGGATGTTGTCTTCGGCTCGATGGTCTTTGTGAAATCTTTCAAAGAGATGCGCTTTTGTATCTTCGTTCATCCCGATGCCGTCATCTTCTACGATGATTTCTGCGCGCTCATTGTTTTTTCTGATATAGATATTGATTTCACCGTAATGATTCGTGTACTTAATCGCGTTAGTGAGTAGGTTCGTGATTGCCTGATATAAGAGATGGCTGCTGCCATATATTTCTATGTCTTCAACGTGCGTCATTAAAAAGATTTCTTTTTGGTCGAGCATATATGACTGACTTTGGACGATTTCGTTTATAAATGGTCGTGCACCGAAGTGCGTTTTCTCTAGTTGAGATTCACTATGTTCAATTGAAGCGAGGAGCAACAGCTGTTTTGTCAACCCACTCAAACGCTTTGCTTGGTGTTCCATATTTTGAATCGTGTCTTTATTGTAGTCTCGTTTTAATGATTCAAGCTGCATGAGTAAATTCGCGATCGGTGACTGAATTTCATGTGAGACGTTAGCGACGAATCGTTCGTTCGTGTTTTGCTGATCTCGAATCGCTTGACTCATATGAGCCATCTCACGTTGCAGCGTTCCAATTTCATCACGTCTAGTAACAATATTTTCTGTCGTATATTTTCCTAACCGTATGTCACTTGCGAAATTTTTTAATCTAATGACCGGTGCGATTATAAAGTTAGACGATAAAGCAACAAATATAATTGAGAAAACGATCAAGAGACTCAGTAGAATCGCTAAAAATATACGAAACTCTCCCATACTTTCTCCGACGTTTGGTCGCATAAATACAGAATACATCTCACCGTCAATTGTGACATTTGTGCCGACAGTGTTTTTTGTTTCATTATCAAAAAATCCTGTAATTAAAATGTTGAACGGTCGATTTTTAATTCCGTGATAGATGTCACCTTGCAATGCATTTTCTGGTAAGTTATCGAGTCGAAACGGATCGCCGTAAAACTGTTTTTCTCCGTCTTTAATCACGATGAGTTGAAAGTCTAAACTCGCAATTTGGTTAAAAATTTCTTCGGCAGGCCTCGTATCATTTTCTATAAACTCTTTTTGTTTTAATAACGTTTCAGTAATGCGCGCGTCGTTTTTTTCTTTCTCATAAAAATGGTAGTAGACGTTTGAGAGTAGAAATGCGAGTATGCTGCTTATTGCCATAACGACGAGTGTAATGACGATAAAACGCGTCGACAAATGTTTAAAGTTCATGGACTTGATATCCAATCCCGCGCACTGTTTTAATCTCAATACGAGAGTTTACAGCACTGAGTCGTTTTCTCACACGTTTAATATGCACGTCTACCGTACGTTCGTCACCTTCAAAGTCATACCCCCAAATTTCTTCAATGAGCATATCTCTACTACATACATTCGGATAATTGATGAAAAGCTTCTCGAGCAACTCGAATTCTTTTCTCGGGAAATATAGTGTTTCAGAATCGACTTCGACTAAGTACGCATTACTATCTAAAGTGACGTTTCCGATCGTCGTATTTGATGATTGACCGTATCTTGAAAGGACCGCTTCAATTCTAAATTTTAACTCTTCAGGTTCAAACGGTTTCGTCATATAATCATCTGTTCCAGCTTGATACGCTTCACGTTTATCATATAATTCACTTCTCGCTGTAAGCATAATGACCGGTATATCGTAATCGTTTTTTATATGTTTACAAAGTTCAAAGCCGTTCATATACGGCATCATGACGTCGACAACAGCGAGGTGTATATCTTCATCTTGTAAAATATCGAAAGCTTGCATTGCGTCTTCGGCTAGAAACGGCGTGTAGTCGGGCTGTAACTTTGATGCGACCATATCACGAAGGGACGCTTCGTCGTCAACAATTAAAATATTTACCATAATTTCCTCCTAAAATAATTTGTTCATATTGAGTTCACAGTAGCGGTGTAATATACACGGTGAAGGAAGGGATGGACCAATGAAAATCGCTTTTAAAGAATTGAAATACTATAAATTTAAATATTTAATGATCGGCATAATTTTATTTTTACTCGCATTTTTAGTCATGTTTGTTTCAAGTTTAGCACAAGGGCTTGGAAAAGATAATATATCAATGATTGAGTCATTATCTCGCGAAAAAATTCTTATTGAAGACGATTCGAACAACGAGATTCAGCAGTCGGTGTTAAGTGAAGACGTCGTAAATGACGCACGCGACAGTGGCTATAAAAGTCTATCGATGACACCTCTAAGATTTGAAAACAACGACAACGTACAACTCGTTTATACAGATGCTGTGAATTTAAATATTGTTGAAGGAAGTAAGCCAAACGGAAAAGATGAAATACTCATTGACAGTACGATGGCAGAAAGTTATAACGTCGGTGATACAGTTGAAGTAAAGGACTCAGATATCACATACAAGATAAGCGGATTTGTTAAACGTCAAATGTACGCGCACACGCCAATCGCTTTTACAACAAAAGATGGCTTTGAAAAAATTAAAGAAGCGGACGCTAATATTATGGTCGGTAGCGATGAGTTTAAAGCAGACGGAATCACGACGATTACGAAAAAAGATTTAATGAACGGCATCCCGAGCTATCAAGCAGAACAGTTACCACTCAATTTAATGGTCGTGTTTTTATTCGTCATTTCTGCGATTGTGATTAGTGCATTCTTCTACGTTATTACGATACAAAAAACGAAAGAATACGGCATTTTAAAAGCAATCGGCACAAAAAATATGCGTATGGTATCGATGATTGTCACTGAAGTGTTCGTCATCGTTATATTAAGTACGTTATTCGCGATTGGTCTCACGTACTTACTGAGTACTTTATTACCAGTTACGATGCCGTTTTTCGTAAACAATAAATTAGTCGTACTATTATTTGGATCATTTATGGTCGTGTCATTAATTGGCGCACTGTTATCAGTAATAAAAGTCGTAAAAATCGATCCGTTAACTGCGATAGGAGGAGATTAATATGTTAAAGCTAGAGAATATATCAAAAACTTACGGTAAAGGTGATACTCAAACTGAAGTGTTAGAAGATATCAATTTAAAAGTAGACAGTGGAGAGCTCGTCGTATTATATGGACCGTCCGGTTCAGGGAAAAGTACGCTATTATCGATTATCGGCGCTCTTTTATCACCAACAGATGGAAAGATTATTATGAATGGAGACGACTGGACGTCTTATAAAGATAGCGAAATGACAGGCTTACGACTCGGAGAAATTGGATTTATATTTCAAGAGTCGCACTTACTGCCGTACTTAAAAGTCCGCGAGCAACTCGAGTTTGTCGGACGTGAAGCGGGCATGGGTAAGAAAGAAGCAAAAGCACGTGCTGAAGAAATCCTTAAACTATTTGGACTCGAGCACCGACTCGACCATTACCAAAAATCACTATCTGGTGGTGAACAGCAACGCGTTGCGATTGCTCGCGCGTTTATGAACGATCCGTCACTCATATTAGCAGACGAACCAACTGCATCACTCGATTTCGAGCGCGCAGTACAAGTCGTCGAAGTCATCCAACAGCGCGTCAAAGAAAACGGCGCAGCATGCATCATGATCACGCACGACCAGCGCATCTTTAAATACGCAGATCGTCTATACGTCTTAAAAGGCGGTAAGTTAGAAGAAGAAAAAATACAAGATAAAGAAAGTGCATAGAGATAGATAGACTTTCTTTATCGAAATCTCGCGGATTCCCCTGAGCTATTCCTAGATTCCCCCTAAAGATATAGGATAGTTCGGGGGAATCTTTTATTTAGTTGGATAGAGCTAATTAAACTGGGTGAGAATCGTCGGTGGAAGTCCGGGTTCGCCGTCGATTCCGGTTATCGTCTGCGAAAACGAACTCTCGCCGACGCAGCCAGCATTATCGTCGGCGACTTTTTATTTCACCGACGGTAATAACAGTATCGTCGGCGAAAAACGGGATTTTCGAGAATTCGCCGACGATTCGGCAATTCCCGACGGCGAATAGAAATTTGGCCGACGATAAGTCCCATAGCGACGGTGAAAACTTGAGTTCACCGACGATTCCATCAAAATCAGCGAATCGTCGGCGAGCAAGCTCATTCACCGACGATTCGAACCAATTTCCAGCCGCTAGCCGAGCACTCTCATTCAAATTCGCCGTCCGTACGCACCAAACCTATACAAGATAAAATACTACGGGGCTTTTTTTCTTCATCGTAATGTATAATACGTACCGCGACCTTTATTATGGCGCACGCATTCCTCATTTAATGCTTTTTGTAAATTATGTTTTGTGAGTACGCCACCTGAGAAGTCGATTAGTGCAGGTACGGTGATTTTCTCTGTCGGAAAAAGGACGGAGAAGTCCCGAGCGGTTTCAAGTACTACTTCTTTTACTGAAGTTTTAAAGTCACATATCTCGCAAGTAAAAGAATTTCGCCCAGATAGGTGAAGCGGCGTTCCGTCGTTAAAGCAAAAGACATTTTTCTTTAAATCATCGTAATGATAGATGTTTTGTGCGGGGCGAGTGTCTTTTATATTATGTGCGAGCAACTTTTCCTTTAACTGAAGAGTGGTATCATTCACAGCATCTCGATTTCTAGCCAAATTGTCTAGCACGCGCCTCAGTTGTGCACGGGTAATAATCGATAGGTGATCCGGTGCATTATACAAATGGAATTCCTCGTTTATAAACACTACATAATGACGCACCGATTTTCGTACACCGATACGCTGCAATAACTCCCGAAACTTACTCGACGCTTCATCGACTTGCCTTACAGGCGAAGGGATTTTTTGCATATTATGATATACATAAAATTCATCATCTTTATAAATAAAATCACCGATATAATTTTTTACTTCGAATAGTATGCATTCATTATTAAATAAAGAAACAGTATCGATTTGACGCGTCGAGCCATCAATTTCAAACGTAAAATCATGGATGCTCGTACACGAATTATACGAAGAAATAATCTCAGAAAACTCATTTTCACCTTCAAACCCACGCTCTAATCGCTCTAAGTAATATTTAGAATCATCATCGAGCGGCAAGCGCCACTTTAGTGCACGCAGTTGTTGATGCGCAAAACTTCTTTCTAACATATATAACCTCCAGCTGTTTTACGCTTATACTAACTGATAAAGTACTTTTGGTCTAAAAGCGAAATTTTAATTTCTGTTCTTAAAATACGTAGTATTTTAAAAATCATTCGCAGTTTTTAAGTAATTCCTAGAGCAGATTTTTAAAATCTGTATGCAAAATAAAAAAGATGAGTCTCCTCATCTTTATTTCACTTTATTGACGTATGCGATTATTCCGCCGTTTAAGTTTTTAAATTCGTAACCGAGTTGTTCTAAGTACTGTGATGCCATTTCACTGCGTTTTCCAGAGCGGCAATATGCATAATACTCGCGGTCTTTCGGTAAATCAAACGTCTCGATTTCATCAAGTGGATATAAAAGCGCGCCAGGGATGTGTACTTCATCGTATTCTTCTTTTGAACGCACATCGATTAACTGCTTGTTGTCCGCGAGTTTTTGTAATTCATCTTTTGTAAAATTCAGCATTTCTAACTGTTCCATTGAAATCCTCCCAACTTTATCTCTAATTTGATTTTATATGAACTTTTCCAAATTGCATACAAAAAACACCGTATCCGATTCGGATACGATGTTTGAAACTGTTCTTATTCTTCGCCGCTAAGTTTGACTAAGATTTTCGCTTGGCTCTTATCTTCGATAAGAGTGTTGAAACCTTTGTCGATGATCTCATCAAGCTCAATTTCACTTGTAATCATTGGGCTTGGATCGATTTGACCTGACTCAATCATTTTAACAGTTGCTTCAAAAATGTCTGGCTCATATCCAAGTGTAGAAGAAATTCTTACACCACTTGTTGTGAGTAACATTGGGTTGAAGTCAATTGCTTTTTCAAAGATTGAAACGATTGTTACCATACCTCTTGGGCGAGTTGATTTAATAGATTGTTCTAACGTAATCGGTACACCAGCAACCTCAAATGTACGATCTACGCCGTCTGGATAGTACTGGTGGATAAACTCGATAGGGTCTTCTTTACCACTATTTAATGTGTGAGTTGCACCGAATTCTTTTGCCTTTTCTAAACGCTCGTCTGATAAGTCGAATACGAAGATATCTCTTGCACCAGCCGCACGTGCAGCAAGTACAGTTACTAGACCAATTGGTCCTGCACCGTAAATCGCAACAGACTCTGCAAATTCCATTTCAGATTCACGAATCGCTTGTAACGCTACAGCTGTTGGCTCAACAAGCGCACCAATTTTTAGTGAAGTTGAATCTTGTAACTTCACGATATTTTCTTTTGGAACAACGACGTAATCAGCGAACGCACCATCACAACCAAGACCGATGAAAGTACCTTCTTTATAGAAGTCATATAACGGATTCGGGTGTAAGTTATTCGTTAACGCTGGGTTTACGCATACTTTATCTCCAACGTTTAACCCTTCAACACCTTCACCTAACTCCTCAATGACACCAGAAAACTCGTGTCCCATAACGACTGGACGCTCTTGACCAGTGATTGGGTTCGGTTCATCACCAGGAATGAAGATCGGACCACCAAGATATTCGTGTAAATCCGTACCACAAATACCAGTCCAAGCAACCTTAACTTTAACAAGACCATCTTGAACTTTAGGTTCTTCAACCTCTTCAACACGGACGTCTTTCGTGTCATAGTAAACTACTGCTTTCATCAAAAACACTCCTTTTATATTTATATATCTAATATACCCAGTAATCCTGAAAAATTATGCATGATAAGAAGAAAAAATTCGACGATTTTGTGAGAAATTGAACTTTCTGGGTGTGTTTTGGCGAGTGATGAGTGGGGGAGCGGGCTTTTAATCTTCTTAAATAGATAAAAAACTAGGGTTGCATGACAATATGGGACAAGCTATCGCAAATCGATGAAAAACCCCGGGGCTGGCGCGAATCGTCGGTGAAATAGAATTCCCACAGACGCTGTGAGACTTATCGTCGGCCAAATTTCTATTCGCCGTCGGGAATCATCGAATCGTCGGCGAATTCTCAGGAAACCACTTTTTCGCCGACGATACTCGATTTACCGTCGGTATTTTAAAAACTCGCCGACGATAATCCTGTTAGCGACGGTGAAGATGTCAGTTCGCCGACGATACGAGAAATGGGGAGAGTGCCAATATATGGTTAGCAATTATATTTAATGTGATGTAACATTATTAGTAAAAGCTTGATTTTTATGATAAGGCTTTTTTTATCTAAAAATAGGTTTTCAAAATAATAAATAGGGAGATCTAACAATGACAGAAAAAATTAGCACAAAAACGTTGTACCAAACATTATGGAATTCAGCAGACTTATTGCGTTCTAAAATGGATGCGAATGAATATAAAGATTACCTGCTAGGCCTCGTTTTCTACAAATACTTATCAGATAAAATGCTCTATTACATAACTGAATTAATGGAGTCTCCGACTCAAGATTTAAATGAGGCACAGCAAATTTATGAAGAAATATACAGCGACGATGAAGACCGTGAAGACTTATTATATGATGTACAAGATACATTCTCATATACGATTAAACCTGAGTTAACTTTCACAAAGCTAATGTCACAGATTAACGATGGTACGTTTGAATTAGAATCTCTAGCGAGAGGATTTAAAGATATCGAGCAGTCATCTGAAGCATTTGAAGATCTGTTTGAAGACATTGATTTATATGCACGTCGACTTGGAACAACAGATCATAAGAAAAACGAATTAATCGCTTCAGTGATGAAAGAACTGTCTACATTAAACTTAACAGGTCATGTCGGTGACGTGCTTGGTGATGCTTATGAATACTTAATCGGACAATTTGCATCTGAATCTGGTAAAAAAGCAGGGGAGTTCTATACACCACAACCTGTATCAGAATTAATGACTCGTATCGCAATAGAAGGTAAGGAAAATAAAGAAGGACTTACTGTATATGACCCGACGATGGGTTCTGGATCACTCATGCTAAACGCGAAAAAATATTCAAATCACCCAGGAAAAATCTCATATTTTGGTCAAGAATTAAACAATACGACATATAACTTAGCGCGAATGAACATGATTTTACACGGTGTACCAATTGCGCAGCAACACCTACATAACGCAGACACACTAGATGCCGACTGGCCAACAGAAGAACCGACAAACTTTGATATGGTACTTATGAACCCACCATATTCAGCAAAATGGTCAGCAGAAAAAGGCTTCTTAATGGATAACAGATATTCTAGATACGGCCGACTTGCGCCAAAATCAAAAGCGGATTTCGCATTTCTATTACACGGATTCTATCACTTAAAAGATACAGGAACGATGGCAATCGTACTCCCACACGGTGTATTATTCCGTGGTGGTGCAGAAGAAGCAATCCGTAAAAAATTATTAGAAGATGGATCAATCGACGCAGTAATTGGATTACCTTCGAACTTATTCTTTAACACGTCTATACCAACGACAATCGTAATCTTGAAAAAAGACCGTCCTAACCGTGACGTTCTATTCATCGACGCGTCAGCAGAATTCGAGAAAAAGAAAAACCAGAACCACTTAACAGAAGAACACATCAATAAAATATTAGAGACATATAAAAATAGAGAATTCGTAGACAAGTATGCTTACGTTGCAGAATTTGAAGAAATAAAAGAAAACGACTTTAACTTAAACATCCCGAGATACGTCGATACATTCGAAGAGCCAGAACCAATCGATATTAAAGAACTATCAAGAGAAATGCAGGAGATCAATAAAGAAATCGCTGAAGCGGAGAAAGAATTCCTTGCGATGCTTGATGAGTTAGAAGTGACAGATGAATCGAGAGAAATCATTGAGGCGACAAGGGAGATGTTCAAATAATGAAAAAACAAGGTGAGCAGAGACTGGTGCCTAAGCTAAGATTCAAAGGATTCAGTGAAGATTGGGAGCAGTGTAAG
>NZ_CAVG010000054.1 GCF_000438455.1 Nosocomiicoccus massiliensis | reverse complement strand
GGTTTTAATAGTGAACTTGTTTTACCAAAATATATTTATTATTATATGAGAGCGCATTTCAAAAAACATGCATTAAGCAGATCTGTTAAAGCGACTGTTGATTCTCTTAGGTTACCTACCATCAAGGAGTTTAAAGTAAAAGTTCCTGAGATGGCTGTTCAAAAACAAATTGTAGCTATTTTAGACAATCTTGACTATCAAGTTAAGAAGGGTTATGAAAATAAGAATAAACTAGTCGAATTAAAGAACGTCTATTTGAACAACATATTTATTTAGAAAAAACACTAACCTAAGTACTACTTTAACCTTTACACTAAACCTCTAAAAACTATTTTGGAGGTTTATTTTTATGGTTAGAAAATTAAGTAAGAATCGGTTGTTTCATAGTTATTTTAAGGATTGGGTGGAACTCTATAAAGTTGGAGCAGTCAGGGATGTGACTTTAAATAAGTACAACATTACCTATCGTCGACTTAAAGAGTTAGCTCCTGATTTAAAGATATCTCAGTTGAACAGAATGACGTACCAAAAGTTGATTAATGATTATGCTTTAACACACGAAAAGCAAACTACAATGGATTTTCATCACCAAGTTAAAGCTGCTATTTTAGATGCTGTGGACGAAGGTTTAATTGAAAGAGATCCTACTAGAAAAGCAGTGATTAAAGGAAAGAGTCCAAGTGATAAGAAACAAAAGTATTTAAACCAAAGTGAGTTGCAAACTCTCATTTCTAATTTAGAACTTAAGAGTGTAATTAATAGAGATTGGTTTATATTACTCGTTGCTAAAACAGGACTTAGATTCTCTGAAGCACTCGCACTTACACCAAACGATTTTGATTTTAAAAATCAAACATTATCTATAACAAAATCTTGGAACTACAAAAAATAAAAGAGGGGGATTTATACCTACAAAGAATGAGTCGTCTAACCGTAAAATACAACTAGACTGGCAAACATGTATGCATTTTTCAAACTTAACTATAGGTTTACCAAAAGATAGACCAATGTTCATTAGACGAAGAATATTTAACTCAACAATTAATGATTATCTAAAAAGAAAATGTAAAGATGCTGGTATACCAGTAATTTCAATACATGGACTTAGACATACACATGCATCGTTATTATTATTTGCAGGTGTATCGATTGCAAGTGTATCAAGAAGACTTGGACACTCAAACATCACTACAACCCAACAAACATATCTACACATTATTAGAGAATTAGAAAATAAAGACAATCATAAAATGATGCAATTTCTAGCAACTATATTATAAAAAAGAGTCCCAATGAAAATTGGGACTTTATGTTAAATGAAAAGATAATTTAAATATTCTTTCTTTAAACACTCAAGTTTATTTAGTTTTTTGTTATGAAGAGTAAGTAATAAATCGAGTTTCTTTAAGAATTCTTTGACTTTTAATTGTTCATACTTTTGAGGCAAGTTAAGTTCTACTTTCTCAAAATTTTGATAGGTTATATTTAGTAATCCATCCATTCTAGCACTTGAACTAACATACTTTCTTAGTTCTCTATCTAAT
>NZ_CAVG010000053.1 GCF_000438455.1 Nosocomiicoccus massiliensis | reverse complement strand
CTTACACTGCTCCCAAGTAAGAGTTTTTTCAAAAAAACATTTATTTAACAGTATTTTTATTTAGAAAAATCGTAAAAAATCTTTAGATTGCATTATTACTCTTCATAAACGTAAATTTAATTCTTTCTAATGTATAATATACTCACTAGGTATTTTATTTGGGGTGAGTGTATGAGGTTCACGGCTGAAGAGGCGATGGAGAGTCGTTTGATTGAAGAGTTGACGAAGAATGTGTCGCAGTGGACATATCGTAATGATTTACGAACTGAGGATGATTTGTGGAAGAATTTACGTCATAAGTTAAACGTAAATAATAAAGCGGTACTGAATGATGTGCCGCTAAGTGATAAGGAGTTTGAGCAGGTTAAGAACGAACTGAGTTTCCCGAACTTTTACCGTGCAGCTGAATTTTTAGCTGGTGAAAATGGGATTGCGAATGTGCGCGTTGTTCGTGATGACCCACGTGTTGGTGAAATTCGTTTAATGGTGATGAACAACCGTGATATCGCGGGAGGTTCGTCTTCTTATGAAATTATTAACCAGTATCAAGCGGGAAAGACGAGTAGTACGGATCGTAATCGTATTTTTGACGTCACGCTTTTAATTAACGGTTTACCGATGATTCATATCGAACTTAAGAATAGATCGACATCATATATGGATGCATTTAGGCAAATTGATAAGTACTCTGGTGAAGGTAAGTTTAAGGGGATATTTTCATCGATACAGATGTTTGTTGTGACAAACGGTGTTGATACACGTTATATTGCGGCAGCACAAAAAGGGAAGTTGAACTCTAAGTTTTTAACACGCTGGGTCGATGAAAATAATAAACCAGTGAATAACTACTTAGACTTTGCGAGAGATGTATTATCGATTCCACAAGCACATAAGATGGTGGGACAATATTCTGTATTAGATAGTGAGAGACGTGCAATTATTTTATTAAGACCGTATCAAATTCACGCGATTGAAGCGGTTCAAGATGCTTCTAAACTACATAAATCAGGCTATGTATGGCATACGACAGGTTCTGGTAAAACATTAACGTCATATAAAGTCGCGAGAAACTTATTACTTATGAATAGCATTGAAAAAACGATATTCATTGTTGACCGTGTGGACTTAGATCAGCAAACGGGAGATTCATTTAAATCCTATTCAGCAACTGACGTTGTGTCGATTGATGATACGGATAACGTAAATGATTTAATAAAAAAATTATATTCGCAAGACAAGACCGTCATCGTTACGACGATTCAAAAGTTAAATCACGTTATGCGTCGTTATGAAGGTAATGAGGATAGTCCAAAGTGGAAATCGATACGAGGTAAGAAACTCGCATTTGTCGTAGACGAATGCCATCGTGCAATATCACCAAAAAGGCAAATGGAAATCGAGAAGTTTTTTAGAGAATCATTATGGTATGGATTCACTGGAACGCCAATATTTGAAGAGAATGCTAAAGAAGTATTTGCCGATCTTCCACGTACAACCGAAGAGCAGTATGGAGATTGTCTCCATAAATATACTGTAAAAGAAGCGATTCATGATAAGGCAGTACTCGGTTTTCAAATTGAATATAAGAGTACATTTACAGAAGACGAATTAAGAGATCATGTTGATAGGCAGTATAACGGTACTATTACGGACTTTGATGATTTAGAACCAGTAGAACAAGAAGAACTAATTAAAAAAGAAGCATTTGAAACAATCGGTCATAAATTAACAGTTATCGACCAAATTGTTAATAAATCGCGTCATAAATTTGGCATGCATAATGAGATTGGAAAACAATATAGTGCGATATTAACGACTTCATCGATTGCGAGTGCGCAAGATTATTATCGTTTATTTAGAAAAGTGATCAACGATGAATCCGAAGTTAAAATTTCAGAACAAGTGAAGAAACGACTTCCAGATTTCCCGAAAGTTGCAATTACGTATTCTATTTCAGAAAACGAGGATCACTCGTTTAAAAATCAAGAGTACATGAAAGAATCGATGGAAGACTATAATGAAATGTTTGGAACGAACTTCACATTAGACCAAATTGGTGCGTATAACAGAGACGTAAACCATCGTCTTGCGAGAAAACAAGACAAGTATAAGTTCAGAGAAGAGCAGTTAGACTTAGTCATTGTTGTAGACAGATTATTAACAGGATTTGATGCACCGAGTTTAGCTATTCTATTTATGGATCGTTATCCGATGCCACCGCATCATTTAATACAAGCTTTTTCTAGAACGAATCGATTATATGATGAAGGTAAAAAATACGGTCAAATCATGACGTTTAGAACACCATATACTTTTGAAGAAAAGGTAAAAGAAGCGCTCTTCTTATATTCAAACGGTGGAGAATCATTTGTGCAAGCACCGAAATGGGAAGAGGCGTTTGATAGTTTTAAAGAAGCGTTCGATGAATTAATGCATATTGCACCAAATCTAGAAAGTATCGATTTATTAACAGAGATTACGAGTAAGAAGATGTTTGCAAAAGCATTCCAAGCGTTTGATAAGAAGTTCCAAGAACTACAAGTATACTCTGACTACACTGAGGAAATCGCTGAACAATTTGGAATTACGAATGAGAAGCTGGAAGACTACACTGCGAAATATAACAACATAATCGAGGAAATTAAGGCAGATAAAGGCGATGACGATGAGGACGACGATATTGTAATCGACATTGCATACGAAATAAACTCCGTTTCAAAAGATACAGTCAACCATGAATATATATTAGGGTTAATTCAAAGCGTGATGGAAAGTCGTGTGAATCACGATGAGCCAGAAGAACGCGTCGAGACAAAGCAATCAGAAATTGAATCATACATTTCAGATTTAATACAGTCGAACGAAAAATTAGGACATCTCGTAGAAAAACTTTGGAAAAATATTAAACAAAACCCAGAGAAGTATAATAAAGGTGATGTCATGATTTTATTTGAACAACTAAAAGAACAAGAGAAAGAAACAGTCGTCAAAGAATTTGCGTATAAATACGCGCTAAATGAAAATGATTTAATGTTTGTCGTCGATAACTTTAGAGTATCTTCAGATAATCAAATCGGCGAAAGAGATCTAATAGACTCAGGGGATTATCAGACGTATAAAGCGCGTAATGATGATGCTGCAAAACGGTTTAGATATCAAAGAGTCATCAAAGAAAATTTAAAAGATACGTATGCAAAGGAAATCGCGCCACTTTATGAGAGATAAGGAGTGAGTGTAATCGATAAAGGGATTATTTACGTTATGTCGACAGCTGTCCCAGGTCTAGTCAAAATCGGTAAGACAGGCGTTGATAACTTCGAAAATCGTATGAACTTTCTTGAACGGAATGGATATTTTAACGTCGTAGCTTTAGATAGAAAGTTCGCCATTGAAGTTGAAGATTATCATGCAAAAGAAGTACTATTAGATGATATTTTTAAAAAGAGTAAAGTTTCTAATTCAGAACTTTATGCTTTAGATATTGATCTAGTCATTCAATTACTTTCATCATTTGAAGGAAGACAAGTATTTCCTAAAGAAAAGTCTAAAGAAGAGACATTTGATGATGCAACTAAAGAAGTAGAAATGAAAAGAGACACTTCACTTATCCCTGATGGTGAATACGTATTAAATAGAAGAGTAAGAGGTTTCGGTGAAGTAAGGGGTATAGCTCGTGTTGAAGACGGTGTCTTTACAGTGTTAAAAGGAAGCCTTTGTGCACCGGATGGAGATACCTCACATTTAAATGAAACAAGAAGACTCGCGCATATAGTTGATAATATTTTACAAGAAGATGTCATTTGTACGTCACCATCAACAGCAGGCTTTGTAATTATCGGCAACCAAAATAACGGCTGGATGGAATGGAAAACCCGTGATGGAAAACCATTAGATATATTTAGAACTAAAAAATAATATATTCAGAAGCTAACATTCAGTTAGCTTCTTTTTCATTTCTGTAATTTTTTATCGTATCTCTGCTACACTATCCCTATATACATTTTTGGAGACGATGTTTATGAAAATTGGTGTGATTTCTGATTTGCATGTCGATAGATATCATAATGATGAAATTAACGAAACGGTCTTTTTACGTGAGGTTTCGAATGAGGTGCGCCGTCTTGCGCTAGATTTACTCGTTATCGCCGGAGATATTTCAAATGATCATAAAGAATCACAACGATTCACTCAAGCAGTTGAAGATATGACGGGTGTGAAGGTGCTTTTTATCCCCGGGAATCATGATTTTTGGAATGCGAGCGGTGATGATAAGTCGTCGTGGGAGATTTATGATTATTTTAAGCACCAACCGAATTCTCTTTTAGAAAACCCTTATATCATTAATGATGAGTGGGCGATTGTTGGGAGTCCTGGGTGGTATGATTATTCGTTTGCGAGCGAGAGATTTTCTTATGAGGAGCTAGAGCGCCGAACGTTTAAAGGTGGTCATTGGCAAGATAAGTTTTATGTAGATTTTAAAATCTCGGATATTGATGTAGCGAATTATTTTGCAGAACTTACAAAAAAAGATCTTGAAAAAGTGAAAGATAAAAAAATTATTCTTGTCACACACGTTGCGACGAATAAAAAATTTAGAGTCCCAATGCCGCATAAAATATTCGATTATTACAATGCGTATATGGGTACAACGAAATATGACAATTTCTACAATGAATATGATATTCAATATAGCGTTTCAGGCCATATTCATTTTCGTCATAACTTTATAGAGAATGGCGTCACATATATATGTGCGTGTCTCGGTTATAGAAGAGAATGGAGAACGAAAGATATCACAAAAGAGATACGTGATGCGATGTATGTCATTCAAATCTAAAACGAGGAGGACTATTTTCTTTTAAAGAGTGTGTAAACTCGCTAATTCTATTTAAAAAATAAAAACGCTTAAAAATTTGAGTATTTTAGAAAGAGGTAAGTAATCATGAAAGCGAAGTTATTATTTTTATCAGCTGCTATAGTGATGTTAACTGCATGTCAGTCACCAACCGATGACAAAACCGAAGATACTTCAACTGAAAAAGAAGAAACGACTGAGGAAACGACTTCGGAAGATACGTCAAAAGAAACTGAAAAAGATGAAGAAAAAGAAAATAAAAGCACTCAAACAGATACGCTAGACAAAGGCACAACTCAAGGTGAAGTGACAACAGAACACTATTCGAACGTTGTTGACGGTATTGAAGTAGACATTGAACTTACCGCAGATAAAGAAAACAATATACTGTTAACAGTTCACCAAGTTGAAAAAATTCCATACGAATACTACGACTTAAAAAATGAAGAAGAAGCCGATCAGCTCGTTAAAGATGAAAATGAGTACCAAAAAGAGAAGCTTAGAAACTTCCCAGATGATATCGCAAGATTTACAGTAGAAAACCATCCAGAAGAAAAAATGTTAGTGATCGACAAGTTCTATGACTATTCAGATCCAAAATACGTCCAACAATATGTAGCAGACGGCATTATTGAAGGCGAAGGTACTGAAGAAACAGTGGACTATGAACTTTATATCGAGAGCTTAAAAGATCTTGGAGTAATCGAAGATGACTCTGCTTCAAACTCTAAGTTAGATAAAGAAGCACTAAATGAAAAAGCACTTCTCGTCGTTGATAAAAAAGATGTTGAGAAATACGACAAGTATTATTATGAAGCAAGTAATGATGTAGAAGATTTTTATAAAATGTATGTCGTAGATACTGAGAAAGATCAAATACTCTATGAAGTACAGATGTCTGAAGTTGCATACAAAGATATAAATGTTGAAAATAAAAAGATGCAGAACAATTGATACGAAGAAAAGAGTAAAGAGTTTGAAAAAGCATTAAACGGAGTTCCTAAGGATATAGCAAGTGTTGAAATTGTTAACGATGAAGAAAGTGAAATGATAAAAGTTTTCCACATCCTAAACTACGATTCTCCTGAAAATGTTAAAGCATTAGCAGATGCGAATGTAGTAACGGCAGGTTACAATGGTACAGATTTTGTAAGCCATTCACAAACAGTAGAAACTCTTAGTAAATCGGGTGGCTTGAAAGAAGTAAAATAAGATGCGGTAATACTGAAAAAGGATAAGTTCTTCTGGACTTATTCTAATACATAATATTTAATTGTATAATAGAAACAATAAAGGGAGTTTTTAATAATGAAACTAAGAACGATACTATTATCTTTAATGGTTATAGTACTTGTTGCATGTAATAAAGGTCCATCAGAACACGTGTTTACAGGGACGATTGACGACATGGACGTTCAGTCAACAGTAGTCGTTGAAGGTGACGATATACAGTCAGAACATCTCGTATATGAATTGTCTTATGAAGCAGGCGGTATCGAAGATGACGATCAAGCAAAAGAAGCTGCAGACGTTCAAAGAGAAGCATATGAAAAACTTGCAAGTAATGCACCCGACGGAGCTGTTAAAGTGAATGTCGAAGTAGATGAAGAAAAACAAGCAATCATCATGACATTTGACTTAGATTATACAACGCCAGAAAATGTTCAAGGGTTAATTGAAGTTGGCTTCCTTGATGGTGATAAATCAGCGTCAACAGTAAGTTTTAAAGAAACGAAAGAACAATACGAAGCAGACGGTCTAAAAGAACAGGAATAATTGATTGTGTGTGTTTTATCAACAGCGTTATAGCTGTTCGTATATGAGCAAATTATGTTACGATATAACACGTACAATGTTAAAAGGTATGTGCTTATATTGAAAATTATTAAAATAATAACTCTACTCGCTCTAGTGCTCGTGCTCACTGCATGTGTGTCTACAAAAAAGTCCGTATTTACCGGAACCTTTGAAGAGTACGATCGTACAGTGACAGTCACCCACAAAAATAATGCGGTGACAAAAGAAGTGTACGAAACGACAGCTCCTTTAAAATATTGGGGTTATGACACAAAAAAAGACGCGAGAGAGTCATTACAAGATGAAAAACAAAAACTTAAAGAAAAATATGAAAAATTACCGAGAGGTACTGTGAAGTTTGACTTTGCAGTAAATAGTGATGATACAATCACTCAAAAGATGGTCATCCTTTATGATGATAAAAAACTCCGCGCACTCATTAAAGAGGGCATCGTAGACGAACGCGCTGAAATGAGTGACGGAAAAATCAGTTTTAATAAGCATAAATTCATTTTCGAACGAAATGGTTTAACGCTAGAAGAATAAAACACGTGCGTCTCAACATAGAGACGCACGTGTTTTTTGATTTCTATTATTTTACTTTTATTTCTTCGTACTTATTAAACCATTCAGGATATGCCTTTTTAAAGTTTACTGGACGAAAACCAGTTTCTGTCTTTTTACCGACGATACATGTCACTTCACCGTCTGCACACGTTTCACGCGCTTCATTGACGATTTCAAAACCATACGTCACGCGTATTCCAGTGTTCTTTTCGACCCACGTGCGTACAAATGCACGGTCGCCGTATATAATCGGATTTTTATACGTAATATTGACGTTGTGAATCGGTGCAACGAACCCTTCTTTTTCCATTTCAACATAACTAAACCCGAGATCTTCAATTAATTGAATTCTCCCAAGCTCTAGCCATTTTATATAATTTCCGTGATACATGACGCCCATCATATCCGTATCTGCATATAATAATTGTATTTCAGTTTCAGCAACGTATGCCATATGTGTTGACCTCTTTTCGGTTATAAAAATAAATTTGGATATTTATAATATTATCATATCGAAATTTAAGGAGTGATGCTTTAAAAAAGAACGAAGTATGAGTTCTCTGGACTCTTTCGATGTTAAGTATCTTATAATGGCATGTTATAAAATTACAAATATTTTTAATTAATAAAATAGTATACTATTACATAAGTACATAAATCAGAATTTTAAAAAATATTATTAAGGAGATGATTTCGATTTTTAATTTTTATTATCTCATCAGCACTATTATTTATCTCATTATTTTAACTTACGCTCATTATTCATCGCCAGAAGGTATAAAACCTTCATTTTACATACCTGTTACAATAATTTTTATGTTAATTACTTTATTTCTACACATCAAAAATAAGCATCAGAGAAGAGAATAAAACACGTGTGTCTCACATAGAGACACACGTGTTTTCTAATGTTCTTTATTATTTTACTTTTATTTCTTCGTAATATCGAAATTTAAGGTATGATGCTTTAAAAAAGAACGAATTAATAGTGTTTCTTGACTCATCCGTTGTTATATGTCTTATAATGGTATGTTATAAAATTACAAAAGGAGAGAAAATTTTGACAGACAATGAAGGTAAACGGTTAACAAATGTATTTAAAGTTTCTGTAGTAGTCGTAATTCTACTTGTATTGATAGGTGTAGTTTTCCCGGAGGAGTTTGGAAATGTTGCTGGAAAAATAGCGAATGCAATTTCAGTCAATCTCGGTTGGTACTATATGATCATTATGACAGGGTTTATCTTTTTCTGTATCTTTTTATCGCTCAGTCCTATCGGAAAATTAAAGCTCGGCAAGCCCGATGAAAAGCCAGAATTCAGGACGATTTCTTGGTTAGCGATGTTATTTAGTGCAGGAATGGGAATTGGTTTAGTGTTCTATGGTGCATCTGAACCAATTAGTCACATGGTGAACCCCTCAACTGGTGAAGGTGGAAAAGATCAAGCACTCGAAGCAATGCGTGCGACGATCATGCACTGGGGGATTCACGCTTGGGCAGCGTACGGAGTAGTTGCGCTTGCATTAGCTTATGCAGCATTTCGTAAAGAGGAGAATGGTCTAATCTCTAAAACATTACGTCCAATCTTTGGAGATAAGGTGGATGGATGGCTCGGAACAATCATCGATGTTCTCGCAGTCTTCGCCACAGTTGTTGGTGTTGCGGTATCACTTGGTGTCGGTACGCTTCAAATTAATGGGGGACTCACGTACTTATTTGGAATTCCAAACGGATTCTCCATTCAACTTATCATTATTATTATTGTTACAATTCTCTTTTTACTCAGTGCATATACTGGATTATCTAAAGGGATTCAATTGTTAAGTAATACTAATATGGTGCTTGCAGGAATTCTATTTTTAATTGTATTAATTGTAGGGCCTACACTTGCGATTTTCACAATGATGACTACGTCAACAGGGGTCTATTTACAAGAATTTATGTATCAAACTTTAGACTCAGGTTTTAATAACCCTCAGAAGTCTCAATGGTTGCAAGACTGGACGATTTACTACTGGGGTTGGTGGTTAAGCTGGACGCCATTCGTAGGTGTATTTATTGCACGTGTATCTCGAGGGCGTACAATTAGAGAATTTGTCCTAGCGGTTATGCTCGTACCAACATTAATTGCGATTGTTTGGTTTAGTGTTTTTGGTACGACAGGAATGAGTATCGCATTACAATTCCCAGGCATAGCAGATCTTGCACCAGAAGAGCAGCTATTTGCGATATTCGATAAGCTACCACTTGGTACGTTACTATCAGTGATTGCGATTTTCCTAGTTGCAGTATTCTTTATAACGAGTGCAGACTCAGCCACATTCGTTCTCGGTATGCAAACATCTAATGGATCATTACAACCATCGACAATTATGAAAGTTATTTGGGGTATTTCTTTATCTGCAATTGCAGTTGTATTACTACTTGCAGGGGGAGAAGAAGCACTTAGTGCGATTCAGTCTGCTGCGATTATTGCCGCATTACCGTTTAGTGTCGTCATAATTTTAATGGTAATTGCCTTCTTTAAAGATGCAAATAACGAACGTAAATACCTCGGTCTAACAATTCGTCCAGACGAAAAGCAGATGAAAGAGTATCTATCAAGAACGCCACAAGAGCATAGTCAAGATATATTAGACTATATCGATGAAACTAGCGACCAAAAGGGTATATAAAAGGAATCAACATAAGTTGGTTCTTTTTTCTTTGTCAAAATTTACACACCACCAGTGATGACTTGAAGTAGTTATGGTACTATTGACGTAACTAGGAGTGAGGCAATGCGTACGATTAAAAAGATTTTGCTATCTTTTTTACTCATACCGGCTGTGCTACTGTCACCGATGACAGCAGTCGCAAATGAAACGTCGGTCAGCCCGTACTTAATGGATATGATCGATGTACGATTAAGTGAAAATAGTGAAGAAAATGAAACACATGTGAATAACATCATCAGTCGATTAAATCGAATTGATCCGCGTATTTTAGAAAACGTGCATGCGAGTGGCGTCACGTTAATACTGTCGGACTTGCCGATGACTGAATTCCCGGAGTTTAGTAATTTAAAAGGCGTCGTACCCCGCGGACATACCGATACGTGGGATAATATACCGGGACTTGGAGGCTTCCAGTCGTATGTAAGAGTTGGAGCCAGTGAACCCGGTATTAAAAATAATCATGGTGACGTCAATTTAGAGTTACATGAATTCGGACATATCGTCGACAGCTTTTTAGTAGACGGGACGACGATATCTAACAAAGAAGAATTCGTTCAAATTCATGCTGAAGAACATGAAAAAATGTTTCCAGGGCAACCGTATTTTAAATACGTTGAAGAATATTTTGCAGAAAGTTTTGCGTATTATTATTTAAGCCAAGACACACGAAATATATTATCGTCACGTGCACCAAAAACGGCAGCGTTTTTAGAAAATATGCACCATAAAATATTTACGATTACTGAAGTAAAGAGCGACGGTTTTTCATTATCTTGGGATGATTATAACGGAGAATATTATAACGTAATCGTGAACGGTTCTGTCGTTAAAACGACGCAAGATTTAACAGCAGTCGTTGATGGACTCGAGCCGAGCACGCTTTACGAAGTTGCTGTAGAAGTGCGCGATAAAAACGACAATGTCATCGACAAAACGTACGTCGAATCGATTTATACAACGGCAAAAGCGGACGTCGATACAGATCGTTTAAGTGCGTTACTCGTCGAAGTTGGAAAAGTGTCTGAGAGTAATATTACGCCGGAGTTAAGGGAAGCGAAAAAAGAAGCAGCGAGTATTTTACAACGCATCGTGAATGAAGATATCTCACAAGAAGAAGTCGACGCTGCAACGTCTAACTTAAGTGATGCGTATCAAATCTTCCAGCCACGAATTATGGAGAAAAATATTCAAGGTGAAGAAAATACGTTCACAAGTGAAACCTCACACGTCAAAACGATGCCAAAACATACGACATGGATCGTCATTTTAAGCGTCTCAGTCGTACTTCTTATATTAGCAATCGTTTATTTATATTACTCAGGTCGAGAAGAAGATTAAAAACAGTTACGATTTTTCGTAACTGTTTTTTTGTTTTTCTAGTATTTCATCTACTTGACGTATACCCGTATAGGGTATATAATGCAGATATAAATGATTGCGAGGTGACGACGTGGAAAGAGAGAAAACAATTCGACACGATGAAGAAAAGACGAAACTTATCAATCGTTTGAGTCGTATTGAAGGACAAGTACGCGGTGTGGAACGTATGGTAGAAGAAGATCGGTACTGTATGGATATATTAATACAAATTCGTGCGATCGAATCTGCACTCCATAACGTTGGACTTGAAATTACTGAACGCCACATGAAACACTGCGTGACAGATGCAATTCAAACAGGTGAAGGTGACGAATATATCGAAGAGTTAATGCGTATTTTAAAACAATTTTCAAAAAGTAGGTGAGTGAATGAGTGAGAAAAAAGAAACGCTAAATATTACCGGGATGACGTGTGCGTCGTGCTCATCTCGTATTGAAAAAGTGTTAAATAAAATGGACGGAATAGAGTCAGCGTCTGTGAACTTAACGACAGAAAAAGCGACTGTTTCTTATGATAATAATAGCGTGACAACTGAAGATATTATTAAACGCATTCAAGATATTGGATTTGACGCGACAACGTTCACCGAATCAGATAATAGAGATAAAAAACAAGAACATGAACGTTTAAAGCTAAAAGTGATTATTAGTGCGATTCTTTCTGCACCACTTGTCGTTACGATGCTCGACCACTTATTTGGTATACCTCTACCACATATATTTATGAACCCGTGGTTCCAACTTGCATTCGCAACACCAGTTCAATTCATTATCGGATGGCAGTTTTATAAGAGTGCATATAAAAATATAAAATCTTTAAATGCAAATATGGATGTTCTCGTCGTAATGGGAACGTCTGCAGCGTATTTATTTAGCTTGTATGAGACGTACCGATGGTTAAAATTTGGTACAGAACCACATTTATATTTTGAAGCCTCCTCAGTCATCATTACGTTAATTTTATTTGGACGATATTTAGAAGCGCGTGCCAAAACAGAAACGTCTGGTGCGATTTCAAAACTATTAGACATGCAAGCACGTGACGCTCGCATCATTCGTGACGGTAAAGAAGTTATGGTAAAAGTCGAAGAAGTTAATGTCGGAGACGTGTTACGTATTAAGCCTGGAGAAAAGATCCCAGTAGACGGTGAAATAATTAGAGGGATGACGTCGATCGATGAATCGATGTTAACAGGAGAATCGATTCCGGTTGAAAAGTCAGAAGGTGACGAAGTCATTGGTGCGACGGTCAACGAAAACGGAACGATCGATATGCGTGCGACAAAGGTCGGTAAAGACACGACGTTACAATCGATTGTAAAAATCGTTGAAGACGCTCAAGGTGTCAAAGCACCAATTCAACGTATGGCAGATGTCATTTCGAACTACTTTGTACCAATAGTTATCGGGATTGGTATTATTACTTTTATCGCTTGGTATTTCATCAGTGGAAACATCGAACAAGCAATCGTCGCAAGCGTATCCGTATTAGTCATCGCGTGTCCATGTGCGCTTGGCCTTGCAACACCGACATCGATCATGGTCGGAACAGGTAAAGGTGCAGAACACGGGATTCTATTTAAAGGTGGAGAACATCTTGAAAAGACACATCAACTCGACACGATTATATTAGATAAGACTGGAACGATTACTAATGGTACTCCAGAAGTGACGGATTATACAGGGAGCGCAGAGACGTTACGATTAGTCGCGAGTGCGGAAAATCATTCTGAACATCCACTTGCGAATGCGATTGTAAAATTTGCAAAAGATGAAAAACTCGACCTCGCGGCAGTTGACGCGTTTTCAGCAGTACCGGGGCACGGTATAGAAGCGACAATTGAAGGGAAAGACGTGTTAGTTGGATCACGGAAATTGATGCGAGATAATGGCGTTGATTTATCAGTAGCAGATGATATGGAAGTATATGAATACGACGGAAAGACAGCAATGATTATTGCAGTTGACCGTAAGTATGCAGGAACAATCGCAGTTCTTGATACAGTAAAAGAGTCAGCAAAGCACGCGATTTCTCTATTAAAAGATGATGGACTAGAAGTCGTCATGTTAACAGGTGACAATAAACGTACAGCAGAAGCGATCGCAAAAACGGTTGGTATTGACACAGTTATTGCAGAAGTCTTACCAGGAGAAAAAGCTGAAGTAGTTAAAAAATATCAACAATCGGGTAAAGTAGTAGGTATGGTCGGTGACGGCGTCAACGACGCACCGGCACTCGCAACAGCAGATATCGGTATCGCAATGGGTACAGGCACAGACGTTGCGATTGAAGCGGCTGACCTCACAATATTAGGTGAAGATTTAACGCTGATTCACAAAGCGATTTTATTAAGCAATAAAACGATAAGAAACATTAAACAAAATCTATTTTGGGCATTCGCATACAACACGCTCGGAATACCAGTAGCAGCACTCGGATTTTTAGCACCATGGGTTGCTGGAGGAGCGATGGCACTAAGTTCAGTCAGTGTCGTAACGAATGCACTTAGATTAAAACGCGTAAAATTATAGGAGTGAAGTAATATGGAAACAATCATTAAAGTAGAAGGAATGACATGCGGACACTGCAAACAGTCCGTTGAAGGTGCACTCGAAAAATTAGACGGTATAACAAGCGCTGCGGTCGATCTTGAAGCAGGCGACGTCACAGTAACACACGAAGATAACGTGACAAAAGAAGCGATGTCAGAAGCAATCGAAAACCAAGGGTTCGACGTCGTGTAATTAATGATAGCCCCCGTATCATTCGGTGATGCGGGGGTATTTTTATGCGAAGAGTCGGTGGAAGAGATTGGTGTTCGTGCGATATGTGAGGATGGACGGGGCTTTTATTCTTTTTAAAAGATAAAAAGACACTGTCTGGGCGATTTTATTAATAAAAACGCGTCGAATCTGTTAGATATATTGATTTAATTAACAGAATTTCGTGTTCTTCATCAATTTTTGTTAGATAAAAAATTATATTTAACAAAAACACGTTGCGCGAGGAAGAATATGTTAAATATATCCGGATAATTAACAAAATCGGGATATTTTTGTGAAATATATTTGGATGAAGTTGTGTTATGACGTTTAAAAGATAAAAAGACACTATCTATCCAATCTTATTCACAAAAAATAGTGTCGAATCTGTTAGATATATTGATTTAATTAACAGAATTTCGTGTTCTTGATCTATTTTTGTTAGATAAAAAATTATATTTAACAAAAACGCGTTGCGCGAGACAGAATTTGTTAAATAAACCCGGATAATTAACAAAATCGGGATATTTTTGTTAAATAAAATCCGCACAAATGCACATATTACCTTTTAGAGATAAAAACACTGGTCCTCCCTTGTTTTTCATCTCTCTAATCATCTTTCACCTCAATTATTTTATTTTCTACGCTATGTTTTGTAAAATAATAGTATTACTGATGAACGGAGTCGACGATAATGCTTATCGCCATATTTATATTGTTTTTTGTGTCGCTGTTTTTCTCTGGAAGTGAAACGGCGCTTACTGCAGCGAACCAGTTGAGGTTACAAAGTGAAGCGAATGCTGGGGACCTCCAATCAAAGAAATTACATAAGTTAGTGTCAAAGCCAAGTGAGTTTATTACGACAATTTTAATTGGAAATAATATCGCAAACCTCGTCATGCCAGTACTTCTTACGACGATCGCAATCGAGTATGGCTATAGCTTAACGGTGCTGACGATTATTTTAACTGTGAGTATTATTTTATTTGCTGAAATTTTACCGAAGTCGATCGCAGCAGCGTTCCCTGAACAAGTCGGTAAAATGGTTATGCCGATTATTAATTTATTTATATTTATTTTTAAACCGATCACAATCGTGCTGAATAAGATCACTGATCTCATTACAAATAAATTATCTAAAGGTGAAAAGGAATCTTGGACTGTCACTAAAGATGAGATTATGTCGATTGTTGATATCGCAGGTGGTGAAGGAGCGCTTGATAGAAAAGAGTCATTACGTCTTCGCGGTGTCCTAGACTTTGATACGTTAAATGTTAAAGACGTCCTTCAAACGCCGCGTACAGAAATGCATGCGATTCAAATCGATTCGACGTTCGAAGAAGTGCGAGATATTGTCATCGAAGGTATGTACACGAGATATCCAGTTTATGGTGAAGATACAGACGATATTATCGGAATTTTCCATACGAAGTATTTACTGAAGTGGTCACTTGATCCAAGTCAGCCATTTGTCGATTTTTGTGATACAGATCCGCTACGAGTTAGAGAGTTTAATAATATTGAAGAAGTACTCCTTCTTATGACGAAGCACCGTAGACATATGGTTATCGTAATGGATGAATATGGTGGAACAGAAGGGTTACTAACACACGAAGATATTATCGAAACACTTCTCGGCATTGAGATTAAAGACGAACTTGATACGACAGAGAGTGCGATCGTTCGTTATTTACGTGATGACGTTATCGTTTGTGATGGTAAAATCACGCTACACAGGCTAAACGGAATTTTCCAATCAAATATTCCAGAAGAAGAAAACACGTTATCTGGTTATTTATATTATCTATTCGAAGATATTCCGGAGCGATTTGATACGATAGAAGACGATGAAAACCGATATGAAATTTTAGTTATGGAAGAAAACACAATTCGTCTCGTACGAATTACTAAACTCGAGGTTGAAGATGAAGAAATCACGAGCTAACATATTTGCTGTTCTAACAGGGTTTTTCATCGCGCTCGGACGGTTTTTATGGGTACAAAATAAAAATATCGTTACTCGTAAAGTAACGCATGAATCATCAAAAATCCCGGCGTCATTTGACGGATTTAAAATCACACAAGTGTCAGACTATCACAACACGTATTTTGGACCAAAGGGAAAAGATTTACTTCAAGCAGTTAAAAAAACGCACCCGGATATCATTTTAGTCACAGGCGATTTAATCGACAGACGTACCCCGAAAGAAAAGCGTGGGATAGAAATGCTCGCAAGCCTTATGGAGATTGCGCCTTGCTATTACGTGACTGGAAATCATGAAGCATTTTATAAAGACTTCGAAGGTATTTACGAAAAAATCTTAAATACAGGCGTCAATAACGCATCGATGAATGATTTTTTCATCTCGCGCGACAATGACACGATAGAAATTACAGGAATTCACGATTTAAGAATTTTTGGAGATGAAGAAACAAACCCAAATATTTATAACGAATACGATGCGATGTTACATGAACGTTTAAATCATGTAGGTAAACATTTCACAATTTTACTTGCGCATCGACCAGAGCAGTTTCCGAGGTATTCAAAATACTCTGTAGATCTAATATTTAGTGGTCACGCGCACGGCGGTCAAATAAGGCTTCCAATTGTAAAGGGGTTATATGCCCCGGACCAAGGTGTACTACCTAAATTTACTGAAGGTATTCATACAAAAAATAATTCAACACTCATCATTAGCCGTGGTCTTGGGAATAGTCGATTCCCGTGGCGCGTGTTTAATCGACCTGAAATTGTATCTGTCACGTTAAAAGCAAAACAATAGGCATCACTGAAATCTATTCAGTGATGCCTATTTTTTAATCAAAAAATACCATGTCGAGTTTATCTTCTTTCGTAATCACATCTGTTTCGATTAAATACTGATTGAGTTTTTCAAAATCAACATCTGCACCGATGCCTGGTTTGTCACTTACTGTGACGACACCATTTTCTGCAACGACTTCTGGAGAGATAATGTCCATATCCCAGTATCTGCTTGAAGATGCTGTGTCACCAGGAAGTGTGAAGTTAGATAATGTTGTAATCGCGATATTTGTTAAGCGACCAACACCCGCTTCTAACATTCCACCACACCATAGTGGGATGTTGTTTGCTTTCGCAAGGTCGTGAATTTTAATTGATTCTGCTAATCCACCGACGCGTCCGACTTTAACGTTAATAATTTTACAGCTACCGAGTTCAATCGCAGCTTTTGCGTTTTCATAGCTATCGATTGATTCATCTAAACAGACAGGTGTCTCGATTTCTTTTTGAAGTTTTGCGTGATCGACGATATCAGAACTACCGAGTGGTTGTTCAATCATCATTAAGTTAAACTCGTCAAGCGCTTTTAATGTTTCGACGTCATCTAACGTATATGCTGAGTTCGCGTCGACCATAAGTGGAATGTCTGGATAATGTTTACGAATGAGACGCACATACTCAACATCTCGACCAGGTTTAATTTTTACTTTAATTCGTTTATATCCTTCGTTAACTTTCTCCTCGATTTTCGGAAGAATTGCTTCATCTGTTTCTTCTAACCCTAGAGAAATACCGACTTCGACTTTTGTTTTCTCGCCGCCAAGTACTTTATATAACGGTTCACCGATTTGTTTTGCGTATAAGTCCCATACTGCAGTTTCTACACCAGATTTTGCCATGTTATTACGTTTAAATGGCTTAAAAATCTCTGTGACTTCTTTAGGATGACTCAATTCGCTTTGGATCAGTAGCGGGCCAAAGTATTTCTTAATTGCAACGACTGCACTATCCATAAATTCTTCAGAATATAATGGGTCCTCTCCAGCCACACATTCTCCAAAACCGCTTAAACCATTTTCGTCGATGACTTCAACGATTGTCACGAAGCGGTCAATTTGCGTTCCAAAACTTGTGGTAAATGGAGTTTTCATTTCCATTTTTAACTTGTGAAGTTTAATTGTTTCGATATTCATAACGCATCTCCTTTAGTAATATCATCTATCGATGAAAAAATCTTTGTTAAAATAATAGTGTATACGTTATCATTATATCAAATACATTATTGAAAAGAGGATAAAAATGACTGAACCTGAAATAATTCAAACTGAAATTTATAAAGTTTTTAATCATATCCATGCACATCCGGAACTGAGTTTAGAGGAAATACAAACGACACAGTATATTTTTAATTATTTACAAAAAAGAGGATTTTCGCCGGTTAAATTTGAAGATTTCCCGGGATTATATTGTGACGTTGGAGATTTTTCAGAGAGTAGTGTAAAAATCGGTGTTCGAGCGGATATCGATGCGTTATGGCAAGAAGTAAATGGTGTCGAGCAGGCGAATCACTCGTGCGGACACGATGCACATACAGCGATGGTAATCGGTGCGATGTTAATGCTAAAAGACAACGTTCCTGAAAATAAAGGCGTCCGTTTTGTATTCCAACCGGCAGAAGAAATTGGACTCGGCGCACAAAAGATAAATAAAACAGGTATTATTAATGATTTAGATTACATGTTTGGAATTCACTTACGTCCAATTGAAGAAGCAAAATCAGGATATATTTCACCGAGTATTGAGCACGGTGCCACAGGTTCGATTGTATTTAAAATTATCGGTGAAGATGCGCACGGCGCACGACCACATTTAAACACGAACGCGATTGAAATTGGCTCAACAATCGTAGCGATGCTAGAAAACATCCATGTTAACCCAATGATTCCACACTCGATTAAAGTGACAAAATTCCATGCAGGTGGTCAGTCGTTAAATATTATCCCAGGTAGTGTGTCGATGGGTATTGATTTACGCGCGCAGACAAATAAAGTAATGGATAAAATAATCAATGAAGTTATGGACGTATTAAAAACAATTGAAACATTATATGAAGTTGAAGTCGACATTGAAGAATCTCAAAAAATGGTCGCAAGCGAAAGCCATGAAGACGCGATTGACGTATTAAGAGAAGCAATTGTAAGCACTGTAGGAGAAGAGTACTTAATCGATCCGATTATTACGAGTGGTGGAGATGATTTTCATAACTATACTGTAGAAAATCCACACTTAAAAGGTGCGATGATCGGTCTAGGGTGTAATTTAACGCCAGGGCTTCACCACCCATATATGAAGTTTGATTATGATATGATGCCAGTAGGTTCACAAGTGATTTACGAAGCAATTATGAAAGTATAAAGGAGAATTTCATGAATTTAACAGGTAAAACAGCAATAGTAACAGGTGGTAACGGAGGTATTGGACTTGCGATCGCGAAGCGACTCGTTGAAGAAGGTGCGAATGTCACGATTACCGGCCGAAGTGAAGATAAACTACAATCTGCGTTAAAAGAATTAAAAAGCGACCACGTACTCGCTCTAAAAACCGACGTTTCAAAGTTTGATGACGTAAAACAATTAGTCGATAAAACGAAAGAAAAATTCGGTGAAATCGATATTTACGTCAACAACGCAGGACTTATGAAAAGTAGCCGAGTAACTGATGGTGACGTAGAGTCATGGTCTAATATGATCGACACGAATATTAAAGGTATTCTATACGGTGTTCACCACGTCGTATCTGATATGAAAGAAAGAGGAAGTGGACATATTATTAATACGACGAGTGTATCTGCACACGAAGTGACAAAACAAAGTACTGTATACTCCGCGACGAAGATCGCAGCACTTACAATCGGGCAAGGGTTAGAAAAAGAACTCGCGCTTACTGGAGTGAGAGTGACGAGCATTTCTCCAGGTATGGTCGATACGAGACTTGCTGAAAATGTAAAGTCTGATCGTAAAAAATTAGAAGCAAGAGATATTGCGAACGCAGTCATTTATGCACTTACTCAACCGGACTACGTTAACGTCAACGAAATCATCGTTAGACCTGTATAACAAATAAAGCACTCCGTTAGGAGTGCTTTTAAATTTAAATTATTCGCTTCTATCTGCCATAAGTTCAGCTGCGTCGAGTGTTCTAATATCGATACCTTTCATAGCTGCACCTAAGTCTTTCGCAAGTTCACCGATGAGTTTGTAGTCTTTATAGTTTTCAGTTGCTTGTACGATTGCTGATGCAAATTTTTCTGGGTCTTCAGATTTAAAGATACCTGAACCGACGAATACACCGTCCGCACCAAGTTCCATCATAAGTGCTGCGTCTTGAGGAGTTGCAACACCTCCTGCTGCGAAGTTTAATACAGGTAAACGTCCGTATTCACGAATTGCACGTAATACGTCGAGCGGCGCACCGAGTTCTTTACTTGCTGTCATTAATTCCGCTTCGTCTAAGTTTAAAATGTGTTGCACTTCTTTGTTCACTTGTCTCATATGTCTTACCGCTTCAACGATGTTACCAGTACCTGGTTCACCTTTTGTACGTAGCATCGTAGCACCTTCACCAAGACGACGTGCAGCTTCGCCTAAGTTTCTGCATCCGCAAACGAATGGAGTGTCGTACGTCCATTTGTCTAAGTGGTATTCTTCATCTGCAGGAGTTAACACTTCTGACTCATCGATGTAGTCGACGTTTAATGCATCTAACGTACGTGCTTCAGAGATATGTCCGATACGACCTTTCGCCATAACCGGGATAGATACTGCGTTTTGTACTTCTTCGATAATTGAAGGGTTTGCCATACGCGCAACGCCACCCATTTTACGAATGTCGCTTGGTACAGCTTCTAACGCCATAACAGCAACCGCACCAGCTTTTTCAGCGATCTTTGCTTGTTCTGCGTTAATGACGTCCATGATGACGCCACCTTTCATCTTCTGACTTAATTCTGATTCTAAATGTACATATGATTTACTCACTGTCATCCACCTCTTATTTATTGATTAATTTGAGTGTAATTGATAATCTGATACTTAGAAATACTCAAAACTATAATTATTTTAGGGGTCAGTTATGGCATTATATTTAGAATTGTACGAGTCACTAAAGTCACAAATTATATCTGGTGATTATGAAACTGACGATAAACTACCGTCAAAGCGCCAGTTAGAAAAGCATTTAAACGTGTCGCAAACGACGATCGAACGTGCGTATGAATTACTGTTAGACGAAGGGTTTATATACTCAAAACCGAGAAGCGGATATTATGTCAGTAAGCTAGAAGTACTACCGGTCGTCAGAAAAACACAAATAGAATCAGATGAAAAAACGATAGAACAAGACTATACATATTCGTTTGAAACGGCTCAAGTAGATATAGAGCACTTTCCGTTTGATACGTTTCGTAAATTGTCCAGACAAGTGTTTGATGCGCCTTATGAACATTTATTAAATGAAGATTATAACGAAGGGTTGTATGAGTTACGTCAACAAATTGCGAAATACCTGTTTAATAGTCGCGGTGTATCGGCATCTCACGACCAAATTATAATAGGATCATCGACAAATCAGTTGATGGAATACGTCGTAAGGTTATTAAATAACCATACGTTTATGATTGAGTCACCGAGTTATCCGCCAGCAAAAATGGTATTAGAAAAGCATAGAATTGACTACATGAAACTGCCATTAGAATCAGATGGTATTAACATCGATGACGTTAAAAATAGTCATAGAGATGTGATTTTCATCACGCCAAGTCATCACTTTCCGACCGGTTCTGTGATGACGATTGAAAAGCGCACGCAACTATTAAAATGGGCATATGAAAAAGAAAATCGATATATTATCGAGGATGATTATGATTCAGAATTTCGTTATTTTAAAAAGCCATTACCTGCACTTCAAAGTTTAGATACGGAGTCACGCGTTATTTATATTAGTACATTTTCTAAAGCGTTATTTCCGATGCTTCGTATGGCGTATATGGTACTCCCTAAACATTTAGTTGAAGATTTTCATCGGTTAAAATATAAAGAGTCGAATACAGTGCCGATTCATACGCAGCAAATTGTTGCACTATTTTTACGAAGCGGACATTTCGACCGTCATTTAAATAAAATGCGTAATATTTATGAAAAGAAAATTACGTACATTATGAAGCGTCTAAAACCATATGAAACTGAGTTAACCGTAAGTGGTGAACAAGCGGGCATGCATTTTGTGTTAACAGCAACGAACGGCCTAACGTTAGAAGAATGCTTAAAACGTGCGAAGGCACGTGATTTAAAAATTGAGCCGATGAAAACATACGATAAAAATCATACAGATGTATCGTTTGTGATCGGATTTGGAAGTATTCCTTTTAGTCAACTAGAAAGTCATATGGATGTGTTAATTGATGCGTTAACAGGTTAGACTTACTTTTTATTAGTTTATCTTTAAATGTCATGGTATCATCGAAATAGAGAGTGTATCGGAGGAATTACAAAATGAGATTAGCACGTTTTATCGGTTTAGGTTTAAGTTCACTATTAGTACTCAGCGCATGTTCAAATGACGAAAAGGAAGAGAAAGAAGTCGTCGAAGAAGAGACGACAACAACTGCTGAGAACGAAGAGGTAACTGAAGAAGTTAAAATAGATGACGAGACGTTACAAAAAGTCGTCGACAAATCGAGTGACATCGATTCGTATCATACATCGTTAGAAGTTGATGCAGAGTTAGACGGTGAAGTTGAAGAGGCAATGAACGTCGAAGTCGAATATGTGGATGGAAACCCGCCTGAAATTGCGTTAAAGTCTTCTGACGTTTTAAGAACGATCTCTAAAGATGGTCGTACGTACTTTAATAACGACGAAGAGTGGGTAGAAATTACAGATTCTATCGACGAGGGTGCGCTATTTAGAGTCACGTATCAAAAAGTTGTGAATACGTTAATGACCGTTAAAGATGAGCTTGAAAGAGAAGAAGTCGACGGTAATTATGTATATAAATTTAAAGGTAAAAACCAAAATATATATCATGCGATAGAGAAACTACTACACATGAACTTAGGAGAAATCGATGTATCGAATCACGATATCGAATTAGAGTTTGTTGTCGACGAAGATTATTTTATTCGCTCTTTAGCATTTAATATTGCGATTGAAGATGAAGAAGGTACTGTAAACCTTAAAGGTGAAAGTATATTCGATTCGTTTAATGAAATTGATGGGATTGAAGTGCCAGATGAAATTAAATAAAACAGCCCTCGGGCTGTTTTTTTATGTATAAAAAAGAAACGCATTATAGATAATGCGTTTCGAAATATTGTGCGAGACCATCTTCGTCGTTTGTGAATTCTGTTTTGTCATCACTTAGTGCTTTTAGATTTTCAATCGCATGTTTCATTGCGACAGATTTCCCTGCAACTTTAAACATTGGGATATCGTTCATGCTATCTCCGAATACGTGAATGTCAGATAAATTAATATTAAAGTGTTCAGCAAGTACCGTGAGGCCTGTACCTTTATCAACACCTGGCACCATGATTTCAGAGTTATGCACCGCAGTTTGATAGAGTGCATATTTTGTATTGTTCTCTGAATTTTGGTCGAGCGTATTATAAAATTTCTTGATTTTTTCTTTATAATTACTAAAGAAATACAACTTAATCACGTCTGTTAGATCAATCGATTCTACCCACTGCTTACTGTCTTTAATGCTTCGGCTTGCACCGATGGTTTCGTACGCGAGTACATCTTCTTCTGGTGGATGAAGTAAGTCTTCTAACGCGTATTCTTTATCTTGTACAAATGTAAATGGACCGTCATTTGTCGTATTGACTTCGTAATAGACGCTTTGTTCTCTAGCAATAGAGATGACTTCTTCAATCGTTTCTTTTTTAAATGTCGAACTTCTTAGCACTTGACCGTTAGCTACAACGACAACGCCACTTGCTGCGACGTACCCGTCGACCGGTAAATCTTTTGGTAGCTTGGACGATAATGATTTCATTGAACGGCCTGTTGCGATAAAAATGAGTATACCTTTCTCGTACATGTTGTGAATGGCTTGTTCTAATCGTTTGCTAAATTTACCGTCATTCGTTAGAGCGGTACCGTCTAAATCAATTGCGACTGCCTTCATATTGAAAGCCTCCTATTATTTTAATTCGATGTTTAATTTGTCTAACACGTATTGCGGTACGAAGAAACGTGCAGTTTTTAACGGGTCTACGACTTGGTTGATTTCTGTTTGACCGACTAAACTCATTAACATCGTTAGTTCAGGTAGTGTTAATGTCGTTCTTGGTTCTAATATATTTTGAATCATGACTTGAACCGAACGGTTTACTGCCTCGTCCAAACTTTCATGAGATACAAATTGATAAATACCTTCATCGTTTACTAAAATTGGATGTTCAGTTTGCACGTTTTCGGCTTTTTCTAAAGTCACTGTCACTGATCCTTCAACTTCAAGACCTGAAACTGAAATTTCTCCGTCACCCATTGCACCGTGTAAATCTCCTAGGCCAAATAATGCACCGTCGTGATAGACCGGTAAGTAAAGCGTCGCACCAGTTGTAACTTTCACAGAGTCCATGTTACCGCCGTGCGTACCTGGTGTGCCGTTGTTAATTGCTTCATCTTTTGGTGCGACACCGATTACTCCAACCATTTTGTTAATTGGAATTTCAATGTCGTTAAAGAGGACTGTATCATCTTTAATATCGAGCACTTTAATCGTCGGTTCGTGTAAATATTTACCCATCACACCAGCATCAGGTACTGTCACCATGACACCTTTATTACCTATTTCAATATCCTGAATCGTAACTTTTAAAACGTCCCCAGCTTGAATCCCATTGACGTAAATCGGTCCAGTTGCAGGGTTCATTTTATCCCAATCGAGTGCGTCAAATGCGTAATCTTCATCTTGAATTTGATTCGTAAAACAGTCGAGTGTGTCAATTTTAACAGTATCACCAACATCTACAGTTAACTTCGGTTCGTTATCTTTAGACATGTGATAAAAATAATGTTCGTTAGAAAGATGTTTCATCTAAAAATCCTCCTTAAATAATCAGTAATCAACTTCATTGTTACAAATATACGAGAGCTTGTCTATTTAACTGATAAACAGACAAAGTGAGAGTAGGAAGTATAAATGTTACTATAGATATAGCATTAAAAAGGATGGGATACGATGAATTTAGAAATACGAAAACCAAAAATTGAAGACGCAGAGTCAATCATTGAACATAAAATAAAAGTAACAAAAGAAAATCCAGATACACTCGCAACAGCGATAGAAAATCAGGAACCAGACTTAGAAGATCAAATTAACAAAATAAAAAACATCGGTGAAAACGACTTAAAACTCGTCGCATTAGATGGCGACACGGTCATTGGAATCATCAATATGTTCCACGACAAGCGCCATAAATTCCGTCACATCGCACAATTTGGAATTAGTGTTCAACATAAATATGCAGGACACGGTATCGGGAGCAAACTCATTCAAGAAGTCGTCGATTTCGCGACAGAAAACGAAAATATAGAAAAATTAATCCTCACAGTATTTGGAAACAACGACGGCGCGATCAAACTATACGAACGATTTGGATTTGAAAGTGAAGCAACACTAAAAGATCAAGTCAAACTAAACGACGACAGCTACACAGACCTCATTTACATGTCCAAATGGGTGAAGTAGAGAGAACAATTGCTAAATACACATATTAGTAGGAGATGACTTCTATGAAGAGATTTAAATATGAATCAACAAGATTAGTAGATAAAACTGTGGTTCATTCTAAAGAGAATATTACATCAATCGAGATTCCGAGTTCTATTCATGAGTTGTTTAAAGATTGGAATGATGACGGCATTCGGAGTAAAGAAATAGTTTGGGGAGATCCTAAAGGTGCGGAGTTTAAATAACTCTAATCAACCATGTCAAAATAGGTGAAGTAGGAGTTTTCTAACAATTTCGAAAAAGGGTTGTCAAATAGCTCTATGTGGTATACGATTGTTTTAATTGAATATTAAATATCCAGAGAACTCGAGGGATTTGGCCCAGTGACAGTTCAGCAGCGGGCTTTTTAAGTACTGTGCTAATTCCAACGAGCAGATGCTTGACAGATATCATTACAAACCATTTGCTTATTTTAGTAAATGGTTTTTTATTTTGAGGAGGAGTTTCCATGAGTCATATTGAATTGAAGGGCGTTAGTAAGACTTACGATGTGAAAGGTAAGTCTGTTGAAGCGGTTAAGACGACAGATTTGTCGATTCATTCAGGTGAGATTTTTGGGTTAATCGGCTTTAGTGGCGCAGGTAAAAGTACGCTGTTACGTCTTATTAACTTACTTGAAGTGCCGACAACGGGTGACGTTATTGTCGGTGATGATAATTTAACAAAACTTTCTAAAGATAAACTACGCGTTAAACGTCAAAAGATTGGAATGGTGTTTCAGCATTTTAATTTAATTAATAGTAAAACAGTAGCTGAGAACATTAAGTTTGTTTTAAAAGCAGCGAAATATCCGAAAGAAAGAATGGATGCGCGTGTAGATGAGTTGTTAACACTCGTTGGACTTTCAGATAAAAAAGATGCGTTACCTAAAAATTTAAGCGGGGGACAAAAACAGCGTGTCGGTATTGCACGTGCACTCGCAAACGATCCAGAAGTGCTACTATGTGACGAAGCGACGAGTGCGTTAGACCCTGAGATTACAAAAGAAATTTTAAAATTATTAAAAGAGATTAATAAAACACTCGGTCTCACGATTGTTTTAATCACGCATGAAATGGAAGTCATAAAAGAAATTGCCCACCGCGTTGGGGTTATGTCAAATGGAGAAATTATTGAAGTAGACGATGTTTATAACATATTCAGTAATCCAACACATGAAGTGACGAAAGGTTTCGTTCAAGAAATTTATAACTTCCAAGTGCCACCGCATATTAAGACAACAAATGAAAACCGAATCATTACGTTAAAATTCGCAAAAGATACAGCAGAAGAAAACCATTTAAATCAGCTGTATAAACTATTTGATTTAAACATTAGTATTTTAAACGGTCGCATCGAATACATTAACGGAGATCCACTCGGTTTACTTATGCTACAAGTGAGTGGTGACGAAGCGGAAATCGGAAGGTTTTTTAAACATATCGATGACATAATCGGATTAGAGAGGGCTGAAATTTATGGATAAGTTAGATATTATACTACCGCTACTGTACCGCTCATTTTTAGAGACGGTGTTAATGGTGTCTATTTCAATATTCTTTGCGGTATTAATCGGTTTACCACTCGGAATTCTACTTTTCATAACGAGCGAACGTCAGTTATTTAAAGTGAAGTCGCTAAACGTCATACTCGGGTTTATTGTGAACGTGATTCGTAGTTTTCCGTTTATCATTTTAATCGTAGCAATTATGCCGTTTGCAACGTGGCTTGTAAATGCGTCACACGGACCAGTATTCGCGTCAGTTGCGTTAAGTATCGCAGCGATTCCGTTATTTGCGAGACTTGCAGAGTCAAGTTTTCATAGTATCGATAAAGGTGTCATTGAAGCGTGTATCGCTGGAGGCGCACCGTTGTCACAGATTATTTTTGACGTGTTAATACCAGAATCAAAACGAAGTTTAACTCAAGCGATTACGTTAACGATTATTTCAATCATTGCATTTAGTGCGACAGCTGGAGTTGTCGGTGGTGGAGGTATAGGTGACCTCGCAATCCGCTACGGATATTACAGATACGATACGTTCGTCATGTTAATCACTGTCGTATTATTAATCGTTATCGTACAACTCGTTCAATGGATTGGTGACTTTTTAAGTCAGAGAGAGGGGTAAAACTATGCGTGGAATTATAACATTTTTAGCAGGATGTTTAGTCGTCATCGGTATTTCATCTTATTTATTGAGCGACAAACAAGGTGAAGTAATTACAATCGGTGCGACGAGTGGACCATTTACAGATATGGTCGAAAAAGCGATACGACCAGAATTAGAAGAGATGGGGTATACGGTGAGAGTCGTCGAGTACTCCGACTGGATTCAACCAAATACAGCACTCGCGAATGGCGATATAGATGCAAACCTGTTTCAAAATATTACGTTTATGAATAATTATAATGAGAAAAACGATGAGAATTTAATTGATTTAATACAAGTGCCAACTGCACCGATGGGGTTATATTCTGGTAAATATAAGTCGTTAGACGATATAGAAAATGGTAGCGAAGTCGCGTTACCACCAGACCCTGTAAACATGAGTCGTGCATTTATGGTGTTAGAAGATTCGGGGTTAATCGAACTAAAAGAGGGTTATGATATGTTTGATATCACAGAAAATGATATTATAAGTAATAAGATGAACCTCAAGTTTGTTTATCAAGATGCGGGGCAACTTCCGAGAAGTGTGGATCAAATTGGTTTATCACTCGTACCAGGGAACTTTGCTTTAGCGAGTAACATGAAGTTAGAAGATGCACTTATATTAGAAAATATGTCAGAATACTTTAGAAATAGAATCGTCGTTAACGATGACCTTGCATCAGATAAGATTCGTGAAGATTTAATAAAAGCTGTACAATCGGAAGGATTCAACAAAGTGATCGACGAGGAGTTCAAAGGTTTTGACAAACCGGAGGATGATTAACAAATGGCAAACAAACGTTTAATGCAGTTAGAAGGAGACTTCTTTATGTCTCTACGTAAGCGTCTAGAAAAGATTAAGCTGAGCGACAAACCATTACTCAATATGTCAATCGGTGTACCGGATGGTCGTACGCCAGATCACGTACTAGAAAACGTGAAGGAAACGATAGACGACATTCAAAACCACAAATACGCAGGTGTTAACGTTCGCGAAAACTTAATGCAAGCTATTAAAGACTTTTATAAAAGACATTACGATGTCGAGTTAGAAGATGAAAACATCGCACTGTTATACGGTTCAAAAAATGCAATCATTAACTTCCCAAGTCTCTTTATCGAGCCAGGAGAAGGGGTATATATTCCAAATCCAGGGTATATCGATTACTTACCAGGAGTAAAGCTTGCGAACGGTGAAGTATATGATTTACCGTTATTAAAAGAAAATGATTTTTTACCGGACTTTGATAATTTAGATGAAAAAGAATTAGAGAACGCACGTTTAATCATTTTAAACTACCCATCAAACCCAGTCGGTGCAGTTGCGACAAAAGAATTTTTCGATGAAACAGTCGAAAGATTTAAAGATACGGACATTATGCTGATCAACGATTTCGCGTATGCTGCATTCGGATTTGAAGGAAAGCCACCGAGTATACTTGAAAGTGACAAAAACTTTGAAACGTCGATGGAATTTTTCTCATTATCAAAAGCATTTAACATGTCTGGATTCCGCGTAGGCTTTGCGGTCGGTAATAAAGACATGGTCGGCGCGCTGAACTTATATCAATCGTTTGCACATGCAGGAATGTGGGGCGTTCAACAAGAAGCTGCCGCAACAGCGTTAAACGAATCCGATGAATTCTTATTAAAACAAAACGAAATATTTAAACGTCGCCGTGACAAATTCGTATCCGGACTTCGTGAAGTCGGTATCCCTTTAAATGATATCGACGGTGGTATGTTTGGATGGGTCGAAGTACCAAAAGGATTTAATAGTGAGTCGTTCTTTGAATATCTATTAGAAGAACAGTCGATTATGGTCATTCCAGGATTCCCATTCGGATCACTCGGTGAAAACCGAATTCGTGTATCACTCGCAATTGCAGATGAAGAGTTAGATGAAGTTGTCGAGCGATTCCAATCAATCAGTCATTTATGGAAAGAGTAGAAATGTAACGAATTAGTCAAAAATGGCTGTTAAATGAAGTAGTAGTCATGTTACAGTGAACGTACGAACAATGAGGGGAATTAGTATTATAATGAAAAATTGGCAAGTTATAATTTATGCATTTGTAGGAGCGTTATTTACAGCTGGAGTTATATTTTCAATTACGAGCGTATTTACGCAAGAAAATCCACTCAGTTACGTCCTAATATTTGCATTATTGTTAGTACTATTCATTCTATTTACACTGTTACTATTTTCATATAAAAAACACCGTCCGAGTGTAGAAGACATGACAGACGACCGTGAATAATCACGGTCGTTTTTATATTTGTGCGTACAGTGGGTCTAATTGTCAACGTAATGACATGTCCTTTTACGTAAAAATGATTTGCGTTAAATAGTTTTTCATCCTTTAACACAAAACTGATTTGCATAAAAGGGTTAGCCCGTACGTTGACGCAAACCTCGTAATTGTCAACGTAATGAGACACTCGTTTACACAAATGCGTTTTGCGTAAAATAAAGCTATAACGACGAACCTTCACCAATAAAAAGACCGTAGATTCGAACTCTTATGAGTCGTTATCTACGGTCGTTTTTTATTAACTTAAAATTAAATCTGTCAGTTCTTCTTTTGATAAATTACCGAAGTAATAGTTTAAATCAATTTCTTCTAATCGATCTAATAAATCTTCTCTTTTTACTTTTGTGCCGATTAAGTGCTCGCTGACGTCGGCGATTTGACCTTGACCGAAGAAGTCACCGTAGATTTGGCATTTGTCGATACGACCTTCGACGATTTCTAAACTGATATCGATCGTTCCAGCTGTCGTACGACCATCTCTTTGATAACTATAATCTGGAGAGTTGCCATAGTTCCAGTCCCAGTTTTTATATTTCTTTTCGACGAGCTCATCGATTTTTTCCCAATCTTCATCTGTTAATTCGTAACGCTTTGCATCATCTACAGATTGAATGTTGAGAAGCTCTTTAATGATGAGGTCTTTAAATTCATCTGTCGTAACGTTTTGAAGTTCTGGTTTTAAATGTTCACGAATGCTCGTCACGCGACTTCTTACAGACTTAATACCTTTTGATTCAATTTTCTTTTGGTTCGGGTTTAATGACTCAAGCATACGTTCTGGGTGAATGTCTAGTAGTAGAGAGAATCCACCGTATACGCGTCCGTTTGATTTTGTCATCGCTGCACCAGATACTTTTTTACCGTCGATTAAAAGATCGTTTCGTCCACTTTGCTCGACATTTTGAACCCCGAGGTTTTTAAGTGCTTGAATGACCGGCTCGTACATTTTCTTGTAGTCGCCATAAATACCACTGTCTTCAGGTATTAAGAAACAAACGTTTACTGCACCTTCATCGACGAGTACTGCACCGCCTCCAGTGTCGCGGCGTACGACGATAATGCCGTTTTCCTCTAAATAGTCTTGGTTCACTTCTGCACGCGCGTTTTGGAAACGACCGATTTCAATTTTCGGCTGGCAATAATACGGGAATATAATTCCTTCATCTAAAAATATATTTTCATTGACATATACTTGCATTGCGAGTGCGTATGCACCGTCGTCTACATATTTTCCGTTACGAAATGGTTCAATTAGATACATGTTGTTGCTCCTTTAAAATGTGATTTGCTTTGACAATTGTCGTTTGAATATCATCTGTTAACGCGATCGACTGGTCTTTAATATCGTCTGGAATTCGGTATGATTTTTGGTTCATCGTAACAAATTTAGCGTCTTTATTTTGACGTGTGAATCGCCAAAACGGATGTTTGATAAACTGCGGCGTCGTATAGCCGACACCGATTTCTAAATAGATGACTTTTCCAGTTTTATGCGCGTTAAGAAACGCTTCGTATCGCGCTTTTTGCTCGAAGAAGTGTGGACTTTCGACCATGCCTTTTTCGGCGTTACGTTTGTTAATTTCTAACTTTGCGTTACATTTTGGACAAAATGGAATTAAGTCATATGGTACTTTCATATCATGTTGTTGCTCGACCATTTTTAACATCATTTCGTCATCTCGGTACGTCTCGTTATGGCAAAACTGACTGCACTGCATTAACGCATATTCACCTTGATAGTAAAATACTTTATGCATATCATAGTCTGCTTTATAAAAAGCGTTATCGGCGTTTGTCGTAATGACAAAGTATGGTGTATGTTCGAGCATTTCTTTAAGTGCCACATACGATTTACCGACTGGTTGATCGATATAATTTAGCTTGACGAAGCGACTTTGAAACGCCCAATATTCTTCGGTCGTCGGAAAGTCAAAAAGACTCGCTTGTAACATGTCGAACCATCCGTACTTTTCAATAAAATCTGGAAAGTTCTTTTTAAAACGGTCACCGACGTATGTAAAGCCGTCTGAAGCGGACATCCCAGCACCGACGCCAACGACGACAGCGTCTGCATCTTTTATAAGAGAAGCTAGCGTTTCACTGTCTGAATGTGTGTTGTAGTTCCAAGTAGACATAGCATTTCCTTTCTAACGTAATATGTTTTGATATATCATTTCATCTTCATCGGAAAATACGTTAAAGATGACTTTTAAATTAGAGTTTGTTTCTTCTAAATAATTTTTGACTGTGTTTGTCGCAATTTCAGCAGCGAGTAGTTTAGGGAAGCGAAATACACCTGTGGAAATACTACAAAATGCGACGCTCTCTAAATTATGTTGTTCTGCAAGTTTAAGGACACTTAGATAACATTGTTTGAGTAAATCTTGCTGCATTTTTGAAGGTATGTCTCCTTTAATATACGGACCAACTGTATGAAATACGTATTTTGAAGGCAAGTTGTAAGCATCCGTTATTTTCGCGCGACCGACAGCTTCTTTACGGCCTTGTGCTTCCATAATTTCATGGCATTCATAGCGTAGCTGAACACCAGCTTTCGTGTGGATGATATTATCAATACACGCGTGTCCTTTTATAAAGCAGCCGAGTAGATCAGCGTTTGCTGCATTCACAATACCATCAACAGCGAGTGTTGTTATATCACCTTTAAACATATAGATTTGCCTTTCAACTTCTTCTAAATCTTTAAGATGAACAACCGTATCGTTAATTGACTTTAAATACTCATCTTGGATGCGTAAATATTTCTCAGGTAAAGGCTTCGGCTTACGCACGTTGACGAGTTCACGGTATAACGTAAATGCATGTTCAAAATCTCTTGCAGATGTGTGCGCGATATTTTGTTCATCTTGTAAATAATGTATTAAATCATTTACTTCGTTTAGTCTCATAACATAAAACCCTCTTTACTAGAAAAAAAGCTTACAATTTAAAATTGTAAGCGATCTAACATTATTGTGCGTCGTCTAACGCATTAAATGCATCTTCATCGACGTCTGTCAGTTTAACAACCCAGCTTTCGTTTGCGTCTGAAGCGTTTAAAATTTCTGGAGTGTCGATTGCTTTTGTATTTCGTTCAACGACTGTCCCAGCAAGTGGTGACATTAAGTCTAATACTGTTTTAGAACCTTCTAATTCAAGTAGTGAGTCGTCTTTTTTAACGACGTCCTCTTTACTGAACTGAACGTAACCAACTGTTCCGATATCGTCTTGAAGTTCAGGCGTTAACACTAATGTATAAGTGTCTCCATCTTTATCGATCCATAAGTAGTTTGCTGTTTTTCTCATAAAAAACATCCTTTCTAAATTTTCGAATTTATAAATTAAATGCCTCATGTATTAACGTAAGTGCATGTTTTCTATTGTTAAATCCTGGCATTAGCGGAATGATGAGTAATTCATCAGCGGAAAGTTCGTTTTGAATATCCGTTAACTTCACTTTTACCGTTTCTTTTGACCCGACGACCATACGTGTTCGGTTGTCTTTCATACGCTTCAGTTCATCATCTGTATAATCGTAGGCTTTCGCTGTTTCTACAGATGGGAAGTAGTCGAACTCGTTAAAGTTATTTTTACCGAGTAACCATACGTCTAAAGCATTGGCGAGAGTTTCGGCTTTTTCATCCGTATCTGAAATGACGACGAAAACTGCTGCAATCGTGACAGGTGTTTCGTTCGTTTTTGACGGTTGAAACATTTCTTTATATTGCTTTATCGCACGTCGTCCAGTTGGTATTTTATCGGTAGATGCGTACGGAAATAATCCGAAAATATAGCCAACACCAAGTTTCGCTGCGAGTTTTGCTGAACGTTCACTCGTACTTAGCATCCACATAGAAGGCGCTGAAGAAGTTTTAGGGTGAACGGTAATGTTTGACGCATTAGTTAAATGTTGTTGTAACGTGTTGATGTGATTTTCGTAGTCAAAATCAGCTTTTTTCGTATCCATTGCACGTTGTACTTTAGTTGTACCGAACGTATTACCAAAGCCTAAGTTCACACGTCCACGATGAAAGGCTTCTAACATACGAAAGTTTTCTGCAACTTTTAACGGACTGTAATGCGGCAACATAACGCCAGCTGAACCAATTTGAATGTCGTTTGTTTCATCGAGTAGTTTAATCATCAAGAGTTCTGGTGAACTGCTTGCAAATGATTTTACATCGTGATGTTCTGCGACGAAGAAGCGACTGAAATTTAATGCCTCAGCTTGTTGACCAAGTTCGATTGTTTCTTGCACTGCAGTTACTGCATCTTTGCCTTCATCGATTACTGCGTAATCAAGGACGCTTATTTTAACGATGATGATCAATCCTTTTAAATTAAAATTAATGTATGAAGCATATATAATTATAGTCGCACTGTATTTTATAGTCAAAGAAAGCATATGGTATGCTAGAATGACAAACTTACAATTAAAGGGGTAAGAAAATGAACGAAAAATACGAACCGCTATTTGAACCATTTCAACTGCCGAATGGTGATGTTATTGATAACCGTTTTGTATTGTCTCCGATGATTACAAATTCATCGACTAAAGACGGGGAAGTAACGACTGAAGACGTCTTATATCACGAACGACGCAGTAATTCTGCGCCGATTCTCGTAACAGGGGCTGCGTATATCGAACCGTATGGTCAACTATTTGAATACGGGTATAGCGTTGCAGATGATAAAAAAATTGAAGGATTAAAAAAACTCGCACGAGCGATGAAACAGTCTGGTGGAAAAGCGATATTACAACTCACACATGCTGGACGTTTTTCTAACCAAGCAATTTTAGATTTAGGCGTCGTTTATGGACCGAGTTTTATGGAGTTAAACGTACCAGTGAAACACCAAGTGCTACCGATGTCTAAGCGTAAAATTGACATGGTGATCGATAATTATCGTGAGGCAACAAAGCGCGCAATTGAAGCGGGATTTGATGGTGTGGAAGTATCAGCTGCACAACGTTTACTCATCCAAACGTTTTTCTCTAAATTTTCAAATGAAAGAGATGACGAATACGGGAGTAAAACGTTAGAAGACCGCTCAAGATTTGGTTTAGAAGTATATCAAGCTGTTACAGATGTTATCGAAACTCACGCGCCAAAAGACTTTATGCTCGGATTTAGAGGGACACCTGAAGAAACAAGGGGTAGTGACGTCGGTTATACAGTTGAAGAGTTTTTACAATTCATCGATGCACTCGAAGCCATTCGACCACTCGACTATTTAGCAATCGCAAGTTGGGGTCGAAACATTTATAAAGCGACCGTCCGTGCACAAGGTGAACATGAGGGAGAGTACGTCAATAAGATCGTCTATGATCACGTGAAAGGGAAAATCCCACTTATGGTCACTGGAGGTATTAACACACCAGAAAAAGCACTAGAAGCATTACAATTTGGCGATATGGTCGGAATGTCGAGTCCATTTATTACTGAACCAGATTTCGTTAATAAGTTAAAAGCAGGTCACGAATCAGATATTACACTTCAGTTTGAGATTGACGAGTTAGAAGATTTAAAAATTCCACGTGCAGCATTTAAAGATATTGTTAGAATGATGGATTATGGCGAAGGACTACCAAAAGAGACGCGTGATGAGTTACGACGTATGGCAGAAGATAAAGAATAAGAAATTTCTCGGGAAATATTTAATCTACACGAAAGTAGGAGTCGTATGGAGCTATCCATTGAAAAGTTATCTGTTCAATTTAATACGTTTCAGCTCAATGTCAATGAACTACTGTTTCATCAGGGATTAAATATCATTATCGGTGGTAACGGTAGTGGGAAAACGACGCTTTTAAATGGGTTAATCGGTTATCAGGATAGTAAGAGAGATGTATCGTTTAACGATGCACCGTTATATTTAAAAGAGCACATCACATATATCCCGCAACTTTTAAACCGACCTGACATGACAGTTAAAGACTTCGCAGAGTTAACGAGTCAAAAAAGTAGCGATGATTTACTGAAACGTTTTTCTTTATACGATTTAAAAGACACGCCCGTATCTCATATTTCTGGTGGGGAGTTTAAGCGTGCGGTATTTGTCCAAGCCGTGTTAGAAGATAAACCGATACTTATCTTCGATGAACTTGAAGAAGGACTAGACGTCAAATATAAAAAAGAGATGTTTGACTATATAAAAGTATTATCAAAAGAAAAAATCGTAATTATGAACGTGCATGATCTCTCGCTCGTATTACAATATGCAGATAAAGTAATCGGAATGAAAAAAGGTGAAGTCGTATTTACGACTTCACCAGAATGTATCACAGAATCTAATTTAACGAATATCTTTAACGTACCACTCGAAATTATTGAGTATGACTGTAAGCGACTTATTGTTCTGTAACTAAAATCGCACCGATTGCACCACTATATTCACCGTTTTCGATGATGTGTGGTTTTATTCCTTTTAGTGAACCGTAACTATGGATAACAGACTGCATAACGTCGTTATCTTTTAGCGTCGAGCCGATGAGCACTAAATCGTTCGTTTTAAATCCTTGAGCGAGCGTTACTCCAAATGAAATCGCACCTTCAGCGACCATTCCGATGACAGAAGCGAGTTTATCTGCATCCGTAGCAGTCGTATGATGGTGTGGTTCAACGCGTGCAAAGTTACTTGCAGTTAGTTCCGGCGTTAACGGTTTTGGAACAGGACCGTCTTTAAAGATATGTTTTACTTTTAAGTCTAACGTATCACGATTTCCTTGTTTTGCTGTTTCTACGATTTCCTCAAACGTTTCATAACCTGTAAGTAGTTGTGATAACCCCATTAACGTACCACCACCGATACCAGTACCACCGACGCGGTGCTGAGCATTATTTTCGACGACGTGAAAACTCGTTCCCGTTCCGATATTTAAGTAAACGAAGCGATCTAAAGGGATATTTTGTTGCTCCATTAAATATGTCAGACCAGTAAACGCTGCGTCGAATTCAATTTGTAAATGCGACTCGTGCTTTACATGTTCTGATATGTATACACTGCCGCCTCCAGTTAAGTATAGTGTGACGTCTTCTTCTTCGTTTAACTCTTGAATGAGCATATCTACTTCAGTCGTTGGACGGCTACTATACTCATATGTACCATCGTCATACATTTTGACGACTTTCGTTAACGTACCACCTGCATCAATTCCTATTTTCATCGTTATCCTCCATATAAAATAAACTTAGCACCCACTATTATATGGGTGCTAAGCAATTATTGTAAACTATTAAAATTGTTTATGTTCTTCTTTTGCGTTGTCACTGTGTCGACGTCTTGCGAGTGCTTTGTTTGGCTCTCTTCGCATACTCTTAATAACACTAAATATCATCAAGATCAGAACGAGCGCAAATGGTAGACCAGCGAGTAAGCTTGCTGCTTGTAAACTTGTCAGTCCACCAGCTAAAATCAGTGCGACTGTTAACACACCAAGTAATACTCCCCATAACACTTTCATGCGTATCGGTGGGTTTTCAGTATCACCAAGACTCATTCCAGATACGATAAACGTCGCAGAGTCTGCAGACGTTACTAAGAATAAGAAGATGAGTAAAATCGCAACGATTGACGTTAACGTCGTAAATGGCATCGTATTTAATAACTCAAATAATGCGCGTGTTTCATCTTGTTGAACGATTGACGCGATATCTGTGTTTTTAAATAAGTCAGAGTAAATCGCAGTTCCTCCGAGTGCACCAACCCATAAGAATGATAAAATCGGTGGTACGATTAAAATACCAGCGACGTATTCACGAATCGTACGACCACGTGATACACGTGCGACGAATGAACCGATAAATGGACTCCAAGCAATTACCCATGCCCAGTAGAATACTGTCCATCCTCTTGTCCAATCTCTCGCGTTATATGGTTCGGCACGTAGTGAGTAACTGACATAATTCGATAAATAATCTCCGAGACCTAAAACGATAGATTCCATAATGAAGCTAAACGGACCGAAGATAATCATGAATACTGTTAAGAATAATGCAAGTACCATGTTCATCGTACTAAAGAACTTCATCCCTTTTTCTAAACCGATTACTGTCGATAGGATGAATACAGTTGTCATAAGTACCGTTAAAACAATTTGAGTGACAGGGCCTTGTGGTAATCCAAATGCGTGGTTTAGCCCACCATCCATTTGTAAAATACCGAGACCGACTGACGTCGCCATCCCTGTAATTGTCGCGATAATTGCGAGCGTATCAATCGAGTTACGACCGAGTTTACTGTAGTTAAATCCAAAAATAGGTTCGAGTGACGTAGAAATTAACCCGTCACGTTTTTTACGATATTGGAAGTAACCAATCGCAAGTCCAGCAACTCCGAAAATTGACCACTGTGAAATTCCCCAGTGGAAGTACGTATAACCCATTGCAATTCTCGCTGCTTCAGCATCTTGAATTGGGCCACCTAAAAATGGTGCTTCAACGAAGTGTTGCATCGGTTCAGCAACTCCGAAGAATACAAGTCCAACTCCAAGACCACTCGAGAATAACATACCGATCCAAGGCCAAAAGGCAAATTCAGGCTCAGAATCGTCATCACCGAGCTTAATACGTCCGTATGGTGAGAGTGCTAAGAATATAAGTAACACACCAAATCCAAATACGAGAAGTAAGAAGAACCAAGTGAAGTTTTGAGAAATAAATTCATAAACTCCTTCAGAAGCTGCTTGGAATTTTCCAGGGATAACCATCGCAATAATTGATGCGACAATGATTATCGTCGCTGAAGTCCAAAAGACTGTTCCGAGTTCTAATTTAGAGAACCCCTTACGCTTATGTTGATTCGTGTTTTTATTTGATACGATAAAATTTCCTCCTTATTGTCCAATGGTTTAATATTACCCTAACCATTAAGAAATAAACACAATTTTTTACGGGTTTTATTTTCAAAATATCATATGCTACACTATGAAAAATACTTGCATTATAATAGTATTGAATGTAATATACTTTTGATTGTGCAATGAATGATATGAAAGGATATCAAATTATGAGATTAGATGAGTTTACAAAAGAAATGATCGACGAACAAGCGTTTATTGATATGGCTTATATTTACTTAGATGATTTAGAAAAAGAAACTGATTTATATTCAATTATCGACAAATTCCAAGAAATCGGTGGATATACTGAGAAAGAAATCGAAAATCGTATTTTACAATTTTATACAGATTTAAATACAGATGGTCGTTTCGTTTCAACGGAAGACGGTGTATGGGGTCTTAGAAAATGGTTTACAGTGGACGACATTAACGACAAAATTGCACCGACAGTTCATAAGTTTGAAGTCGTCGACAATGATCTTGATGAATTCGACGAACTTGACGAAGAACTTGACGATGAAGACATCGAAGATATCGACGAAGAAGATGATGAGGATATCGATGAAGCTATTGATGATGAAGACATCGACACTACGGATTTAAACATCGATGAAGGCGATACGCTCGAAGATGATTACGGTGACGGAGATGACTATTAAATTATTGACAAATTCCGTAATCGTGCTATTATTTTAATTGGGCTCCCTTATTTTAGGGATACAGTGAACGAGCTCCTTTCCAAGCGCATTTGGGAGGGAGATTTTTTTATTTATAGGAGGAATCTTACTTGACTAAGTATATTTTTGTAACAGGTGGCGTTGTATCTTCTCTTGGTAAAGGTATTACAGCTGCATCACTCGGTAGAATTTTAAAAGCACGTGGATTTAAAGTAACAGTCCAAAAGTTTGATCCATACTTAAACGTTGACCCAGGTGAAATGAGCCCGTTTCAACATGGGGAAGTTTTTGTCACAGATGATGGTGCAGAAACGGATTTAGATTTAGGACACTATGAACGATTTATCGACATTACAGTAAACAAATACTCAAGCGCTACAGCAGGTAAGATTTATTCAGAAGTGTTACGAAAAGAGCGTAACGGAGATTACTTTGGAGGAACTGTACAAGTCATTCCTCACATTACAAACGAAATTAAATCGAGAATGTTACGTAACGGTGAAGCGACAGATGCTGAAATCGTCATTACTGAAATTGGCGGAACGACAGGTGACATCGAAGGATTACCGTTTATTGAAGCAATTCGTCAGTTAAGAACACAACTCGGTAGAGAAAATGTCATGTTTATTCATTGTACGTTACTACCATATATTAAAGCAGCAGGCGAAATGAAAACTAAACCGACGCAACATAGCGTTAAAGAATTACGTGGTTTAGGTATCCAACCGGACATGATCGTCGTACGTACAGAGTATGAAATGACAGAAGACTTACGTAACAAAATCGCATTATTCTCAGACGTCAGTGTGGAGAACGTCATCGAAGCAAAAGATGAAGACACGATTTATAACATCGTGTTAAGTATACAAGATCAAAACATGGATGATATCGTCCTTAAAACATTAGGTTTAGAGAGTAAACGTGAAGCGAACTTAGACGACTGGGTACAAGTATTAGAAAACATCCGCAACTTAAATCAAAAAGTGAAAATCGGTATCGTTGGTAAGTATGTCGAACTTCAAGATGCGTATCTTTCAATCGTTGAATCTTTAAACCATGCAGGATTTGAAGAGTTAACAGAAATTGAAATCGACTGGATTTATGCAAAAGACGTAACGGATAAAAATGTCGATGAAATACTCGGTGGATTAGACGGAATCGTCGTTCCAGGAGGATTTGGAGATCAAGGTATTGAAGGGAAACTTGAAACGTTACGTTACGCACGTGAAACAGGTAAACCAGTACTTGGAATTAGTTTAGGAATGCAGTTAATGGCAATTGAAGCGGCGAGAAACATTTTAGGTATGAAAGATGCGAACTCTACAGAAATCGATCCAACAACACATGATCCAATCATAACTTTAATGAGTGAAGATGCTGAACTATTAGACCGTGAACATTCATTAAGAATTGGAAGCTATGACTCAGTCGTAGTCGAAGATACACTAGCTTCAAAGTTATACGGTGTTAAAGATATTAGCGAACGTCATCGTCACCGCTTTGAATTCAATAACGAATACGAAGAAAATATTAAAGAAGCAGGACTTACATTCAGTGGAATGAGTGAAGATGGTAAATATAAAGAGATTATCGAAATTACAGAACATCCGTTTTATATCGGTGC
>NZ_CAVG010000052.1 GCF_000438455.1 Nosocomiicoccus massiliensis | reverse complement strand
AATAGAGATTTTTATGTGAGTGTTGGGAATCCAGACCCTTATGAAGGTGGAGATATAAGTCACCGTCTATTAAAAGATTTAAAAGAACTATGGGAAATGGTGTTAAATGATCCTGAAGCAAATGATTTTAAGCCATTACCTCAGCTTCACGCACTAATTTATGATAATCAAAGAGGTGTATAATGACGATTGTTACAATCTGTTACACGCCTGACACAATCACTTCAAACCTTATAGAAATAGGGCTTGGGGTGATTTTTTTGTTAATCGTATCTGAGTAATGAAATACTATGTAATTATCCTGTCAAATATGGGCGTGATTCTTAATATTGCTGTAACCACAGTAATATTTAGACGTGCTATAGTATGTACAGTGAAAGAAATGATTCTACATTTTTTAGGAGGATTTCATAGTGAAGAAAACAATTTTAACAACAGGTTTAGCAGTTGGTTTAAGCTTATCATCATTAGCAGGAGTTCAAGCAAATGCATCAGAAGTTAATGTTGATGAAGCAAAACTTGCAAAACTTGCAATCAATAATCCAGAAAAATTAAACGAAGCACCAGTACAAGAGGGAGCTTACGAAATCTCATTTGATTTTGAAGGTACAACTTTCAAATTTAAATCAGATGGAGAAAGATGGGTATGGAAATACGCACCAGTTGGTTCGGATTTCTCTGATTTTGATAACTCATTTAACTACAACGAATCATATGTAGCAAGTGCACCAGTAGTAGAGAACTATTCTTCTTACGAAACGTATGAAGCACCAAGCTACTCATACAACGAACCAAACTATTCGTACAGTGCTCCAAAAGCATCAGCTCCATCATCAAACGATGGTTTAAACTGGGCTGCTCTTGCAAAGTGTGAATCTGGTGGAAACCCGAACATCGTAGATGCTACAGGAACTTACCATGGATTATACCAGTTTGACGCTGGTACATGGGCATCAGTAGGTGGTACAGGAGTTGCTTCTCAAGCATCTGCTGAAGAACAAACAATGCGTGCACAAATGTTATACGCTCAACGCGGTGCACAACCATGGCCTACATGTGGTGCTTACCTATAATATTTAATAAATCAAGCATGTTTTCTTCGTGAAACATGCTTTTTTTGTTATTATTATAATTAAGAGAGTGGTGATTATATGGATATAAGTCTAGACGTCATTAGTATTTTATCGATTATAATTGCAGTCATTGCTATTACGACAGCAATTTTAGCATTTAGAGTTCGTGGCAAGTCTCAAGTGTTACTTACTCAACCTTATTTAGAAATCGATGAAGTAAAGACATTTACGAACGATCAAAACCGTCGTGTTCTGCAATTTAGAATTATAAACAACAATGCAAATCCGTTTCATTTTGAGGATTTTACAATTGAAGGTTATGATTTTACGACAGATTATGAATATGGAACACCAGCGGTGGATTCACGTGGAGTTATAGAGCACGACGTAATTAAACTAAACGTTTATATCGAAGAAAGAACAGCGTTTAATGCGAGAATTTTAATTAGATACCGCGACTTTAACAACCATGTACATAAAGCGCGATCAGTTAAAATCTACATTGAAGGTGGAGAAATCGCGCATGATGTCACAGGTACGAAATTTATTTTAACGAAACGTACTGCGATGTTTTAGTGTAATTTAAGAGCATAAAAAATAGAGATGTTATTAAACATCTCTATTTTTAATTTAATTATTCAAACGTTCCTTTTACAATGACAGCACCACGTGACATCATCTGTCTACCTCTCATAAATACTTCTGTAAGTTTAAATGTGTCTTTATCAATAATTAAAATATCCGCGTCATAGTCTTTCGCAATATTTCCTTTATGTTCTAATTCTAAAGCTCTAGATGTGTTTGTTGTAACTAAACGTAAAGCCTCTTCTAATGAAAGAATATTATGTTGTACGACTCTTTTCACTGTCTCTAAAATAGTATCCGTTGGTGCGACGTCTAAGCCGAGTAGATTACCATCGTCATCAAATTTAGGTAAGCTCCCATTACCGTCAGTAGATAATGTCAGTTGTGATAGAGCTCCATTATTTTCTTTGTAATATTTGACCCATCCAAATGCCTCATCGTAATCACATGTAATGTCAACAAATGATCCTTTTTTACCGAGTGCAATCGCGTCGTTCATTAGCTCTTTACTTCTATTAATATGTGTTGCATATAACTTTGAAGCAGGTAGTTCGTACTCATCGAGTACCTCATGTAATTGTGATAAATACGCTTTACCTGGTCCAGTATGGAAATGTGTAACACCAACTTTACCACTTATTAATCCGCCAACACGAGAATCTCCAATAATTTTTGCGAGTTCATGCGTACTCGGTTGACCTGATCGTGAATCGGCTATTGCAATTTCAGCAGTACCGATGATTTTATCGATTAAAATAATATCGTCTTTAACGTTCCCTGTAATTGTCGGTGTAGGTACGTCATAATTTCCTGTGTAAATGAAAGTAGTGACACCTTCTTTTTCTAATCCACGCGCTTTAGCGAGTAGGGATGAAACATGTCTCGTCGTGCCGTCAGTTCCGAGTAGTCCAACGACAGTTGTTAAACCACTTTTTATAAGGTCACTGAGTTGAACTTCAGGTGTACGCTTATGGAAACCACCTTCACCGCCACCACCGAGTAAGTGGATATGTGGGTCAATAAAACCAGGAACGACGTAGTTATTATTAGCATCGATGATTTTAACAGTAAACATCTTTTGAAGGTCGGTGACGTCTATTTGATCATCGATTTTTAAAATTTTATGTTGAGTAAATAAAATATCTTTTTTGCCTAATGACTTTGGAGTAAATAAATCTGCGTTTTTAATTAATGTAAACATATTAACACTCATTTCTAAATGTTCTTACTATTTATATAACCATATTAATGAAATTAAAACATGTTCTATTTTTAAGCACTAAATATAAGGTACTTTATGAAGAAACATTATTTAAAGGAACTGTTGATTCAACTTTAGTAAGTCCAAAAGAAATATTTAACCGAGCATTGCTTACTTCATGTACTGCGATAGTATGTGTACATAATCATCCAAGTGCTGACCTATTAACCATAGTATAATAAATAATAGTAGTTAAAGTAGTTTAGGAGGAGATGTGCTCAATCTAGATGATGATAGTGAAGTCGATGATGTAGTGCTTCAATGGTTCAAGAAAAATATAAATGCACAAGTGCTTCCAAATGGTTATTGTAGATTGCCAGTAATATCAGGTGGTTGTCCACATGCGAATGCATGCTTAGATTGCACTCACTTCTGTACCAGTAAGCAATTCTTACCACAGCACGAAGAACAGTTAGAGCGTACAGAAGAGTTATTAACCATAGCAAAGGATAAACAATGGCAAAGACAAATAGAGACTAATAGCCGTGTTAAAGAGCGTTTAGAACAAATCATTGGAAGTTTGACGGGGTAATTATCAATGGAT
>NZ_CAVG010000051.1 GCF_000438455.1 Nosocomiicoccus massiliensis | reverse complement strand
GTTTAGGTTTTTTTAATTTCATGAACAAAAATTGTGAAGGTATACAAAGGATTCATCAATTAACTAGAAATGAAATTGAGCAATATTTTAATTATATTAATTTAAAAGGTTTAAAACCCAGTACTGTAACTGGACGAATATCTACTTTAGACGTTTTTTTTACTACAATTCAAAGATATGACTGGAAGGATACACCTTCTAAGATTCTTATCTTTCAAGAAGATTACCCTAAAGTGCCGAAGGCACTACCACGTTATATTGATGAACATATACTTGAACAATTAAATGGGAAATTAGATAAATTGGAACCTTATATTGCTACAATGGTTATGGTACTTCAAGAATGCGGGATGCGTATCAGTGAACTTTGTACATTGAAAAAAGGGAGCGTCATAACCGATAAAGAAGGGGATTGCTTTTTAAAGTATTATCAGTGGAAAATGAAGAAAGAGCATATCATTCCTATTTCTAAAGAAATTGCTGCATTGATATTAGTTCAAGAGCAAAGGGTGGCTGATGAACTCGATGATGGATGTGTATATGTGTTTCCCCGAAAAGATTGCTCACCATTGAAACAAGATACCTTTAGGGTTAAATTAAATGAACTAGCTTATGAAGAAAAGATAACGGACAGCAACGGAGAAATTTTTCGTTTTCATGCTCATGCCTTTCGGCATACAGTTGGCACTAGAATGATAAATAACGGAGTGCCACAACATATTGTCCAGAAGTTCTTGGGTCACGAATCACCGGAAATGACGGCAAGATATGCACATATTTTTGATGAAACCCTAAAGAAGGAATTTACGAAATTTAAGGAAACCTTAGTAACGAATAACGGTAGCATTCTGGATTTAAGTGAGGAAAATACTGAAGCTGACAATACAGATCTTCAATGGTTTAAAAAGAATATCAATGCACAGGCACTTCCTAATGGCTATTGTCGGTTACCAGTAATTGCAGGACCATGTCCTCACGCAAATGCATGTTTAGATTGTACGAATTTCTGTACAAGTAAACAATTTCTTACTGAACATGAAGAGCACTTAGAGCGAACTAAAGAAATACTAAATAGGGCTAAACAAAACCAATGGCAGCGTCAGGTTGAAACCAATGAACGTGTTAAAAATAGATTAGAACAGATTATTCATTCGTTAAAGGAGACGAATTAAAATGATTAGAAAAGGTAACACAACTGCCATAGTTCAGCTAGCTAAAGACAAGTCGGAGAAAACAAGAATTAGGGTTGAAAAGACAATTTCAGAGATGGCATTGAAAGAAGAGAAGATTAATTTTAATTCCGTTGCACAAAAAGCAAATGTTTCAAAGTCATGGCTTTACAAACAAAAAGATATTAGAACTAGAGTGGAGACATTAAGAGGGATGCAGATAAGTGAGTTAACCCCCCGTAAACCTAGTAAAAGCCTCGTTCAGAGGACGTATTAATAAAAACCTTAAAAAGCCGTATAAAGGCGTTAGAAGAAGAGAATGAACGGTTAAAGGATCAAGTTCAAAAATTACATGGCAAGCTGTTTTAGCAGATTTGTGTTTCTTGGAATTTATTGGGCACTTTGAATTGGCTACCTAAAATGAAATCGCTAAAACCTTCAATAACTTCAATAGCCCATTTCCCTAAATGTGTTAAGGGGAAATGGGCTTTCTTCTAGTATTGTTGGCATGATCGCAGAAGTGTTTTATGCTCTTAAATAATACTTTTTAATATATTGCAAATACTCATTAGCACTTTTCTGTATCTCTTCGCCCTTCATATCCGAATTAGCACCGTAAAGTACAAACTCTGGTACATATTCAGCATGAATCTATGCACATAAAGATTTGAATGGTGTTAACATCTGGGTTAATGTATGCTTGTTTTTACCCATACTTGTAAATTCACCTTTTTTTACGCCAGCTGATATAGCTAATCCTAATTTTCGATTATAAAATATTCTTTTACCCTTTGATCCGTAAGCCCATCCATATATAATCACTTCATCGATCCATTTTTTTAATAATGAAGGAGAACTATACCAATATAATGGAAATTGAAAAATAATATTATCATGATTTTCAACTAATTCCTGCTCTCTTTTTACATTTATAATAAAATCAGGATACTCTCTATAAAGATCATGAATGGTAATTTCGTTTGAATAAGACGCTGCTTTTTCTACCCAAACTTTATTGATTCGAGAATTTGGCATATCTGGGTGAGAAACGATCACCAATGTTTTCATTGTTTCATCCTTAACATACTCAACTTTCGCACCAATAAAACAGTGTACGAAAGTTGAGTTACTTAAAAGTATTCTATTCTAAGAAATTCAAATTTGCGTGATTCCTAAGCTATTTATTTACAGCTTAAACTATAGAAGATGAACTAAACAATAACTAATCTTTACATAACTAAGTTATTACCCACGCTTTTTTAAACCTAATCCAGCTATTAAGGCAATGAGTATTGCCCCTGTAGCTGCAAGGAACGCATCTGAGTAGGACATAGCGTCCAATATATATAATGGATTTATCGGCTCAGTAGCATCACGTCGAGCGGATAATAATGCTCCAATCATACCTGCTCCAGTTCCTGCTCCAAGGTACAAAGCACCTTGGAAAATCCCCATTCCGACACCAACCTTGTCTGCATCGAGTGCACTTACTGCGGCGTTATTTGCGGGAGAATTCGTGAATGCAAAAGCAATCCCTACTCCGAGGACCCCCACGGAAACTAACAGAGGTGAAGCACCAGATGCATAGGTGGACAAGAATAAGGTAGACAGCCCCATCAGAGTCATCCCAGTAATTATCAGACGTTTATCCCCAAATCGATCAGAAAGACGGCCAACGAAGGGAGATAAGATTGCAACAGCCACACCACCTGGCAACAATATCATTCCAGCCTGTCCAGAAGAGAGTCCATTCACCTCAACGACTAGTAATGGGACGAACACAAGAACAGCGAAATAAGCAAACATCGAAAAAAATGCAATTATGACCGTATTGACATAATCCTTGTTATTGAACAGGACAGGTGGTACAAATGGATTTTCTGCGGTAACAATTCTCCAAATAAATCCCACCAAAGCTACAACAGAACCAATTAGGCTAGTTAACGATGAGAACGAAGAAAAACCAGAAGTTTCTCCTTGAGTGATGCCAAAAAGGAGTAATCCTACTGTGAGGCCGAGGAATAAACCACCAATGAAATCAAAGTTCTTATTGCTTCCTACGGATTCTGCCGGTTTAATTGTCGGTAACGCGTAGTAGGCACCAATAACAATCATAATGGCTAACAAAAATGTGAACCAAAACAAGGCATTCCACCCTAAATATTGACCAACTACTCCACCAAATATTGGACCAGCAGCAGTTCCAACACCAATACTTCCTGCGATAATTCCCAAAGCTCCCCCACGTTTTCCTTGTGGGAAAACCTTCGAAATTGCAATGACTGATAGAACTGGAATTGCGGACATCCCAGCACCCTGAACCATTCTTCCCAAAACCAACAATGGGAGGTTCGGGGCAATTGCACATAAAAGACTACCACTTGCCAGAATCATAATGGCAAAGATATATAGCTTTCGTAACTCAAAAAAGTCTGAGATTCGACCATAAATCGGAACTCCAATCGCAAGAACAAGTGCAATACCACTAACTATCCAACTCACTTGAGATTTCGAAGCTTCTAAATCTTTGCTTATTAGTGGAAGTACGGGATTGACTAAATCAACCGTAATTGCAGCTACAAGTACAGATAGGGAGAGTACCATCATTAAAAGCCTAGTAGAACCCCTTTTTTCAGATTGAATCATTTCTTTAGATTTACTATCCTTTTTCATTTTATTTCCTCCTAAAATATATTGTGATTTTAGGAGGCTAAATCCACTGCTTTCACCATAAACCTCACCTCATATCTATTTATATTGTAAAACCAAATCAACGAACTCACCATATTTCTACAGCATGATTAAAGATTCGGTTCTCCAAACTAACTGAACTGATCAAACAAAAAAAGGCACCAGTTTAACAACCGGTGCCTAATCATTCGTATGCATTTTTACAAATGCAATAGATTCATAAATTTTTGCCCATTATATAAAAGGAGGCAAAAAGTTTTCCGGTAGTGTTTCCATTTTTTGTTTTTGTGAAAAAGGACATACTGATCCCGTTGTACCTAAATCCCCTGAAACTTTTACATGCTTTCTAAACTCGACATTAATGAAATCAATTCCCATTACTTTTTGCCTCCTTTCTCATATTGTGATAATAACACAATAATAATTGATGAAAAAGAAATAATCAACCCTACTTTTTTGAAAACCAATTTAAAGCTTTACTACTTTTACTTACATAATAAAGGCAGGTGCAGTATAAACTTTTTTAAATAGGTCTTCTTTAACGAGCAGGTAGCGTCAGTTAAAGTAGATAATTTAAGATCGAAATCATATTATAGATATTCCGAAATTGGGCGTGATTGTTGCAGGTCAAAAGCTTAATTCCTCGATAAAATAAAAAGGAATTAGTTTTTTTATTTGTGGTACATTCTTCTGACCGTAATCAATTGTCATCTAATAATTACATTGTATTTTTTCATTTGATTTAACACGTTAAATATATGTTCTTAAAGTAAAAACATTGATGTTAATGGA
>NZ_CAVG010000050.1 GCF_000438455.1 Nosocomiicoccus massiliensis | reverse complement strand
TCTGAGAAAAGCTCTCGATCTGAAGGGGTTCTTGTTAAGACTTTAAAAACAAGAGTTAAGGAATTAGAGGAGGAAAATAAAAAATTAAAAAACCAAATTCAGAAATTATATGGAGAATTGTACAATAATGAATAGTTAAAAGTTAATCTATAATTGAATTGTGAAGAAATGTACTTAAACTAACAGGGCAGTTATGTTTAAGATACTTTAAAATTTGGTTAAAATCTCCGAAAGGATTGGTTTCTAACATTAGAAATCAATCCTTTTTAATATTAATTATATATCATTCAAACAATCATTCGACTATTTGTTTATGGTATGATATATTATAATCATCAAACAAATAGTCATTTGAATAAGGAGGATAATTATGACAAAAGATATGTGTGAAGTTACCTGTATTCACGAAGATAAGGTAAACAGGGCTAAAAAAGAGCTTGCTAAACAGAATCCTATGGATGTAGCGAAAGTTTTTAAGGCTCTATCAGATGATACAAGAGTTAAAATTGCTTATGTTTTGTCTTTAGAGGGAGAGTTATGTGTTTGTGATGTAGCGAATATCATTGAATCTTCAACGGCTACGGCATCCCATCATTTAAGATTATTGAAAAATTTAGGTATAGCAACATACCGTAAAGAAGGAAAATTAGTCTATTATTCACTAGATGATGAGCATGTTAAACAGCTTGTAGAAAAAGCTTTCTTGCATCAAAGGGAGGTTGCTAGTATTGGATAGTTCAACAAAAACATTAACAGAAGATAAACAGGTTTACCGTGTGGAGGGTTTCTCGTGTGCGAATTGTGCTGGGAAGTTTGAAAAAAATGTAAAAGAACTACCAGGGGTGCATGATGCTAAAGTCAATTTCGGAGCTTCAAAAATTGATGTCTTTGGTAGTGCAACCGTTGAAGATCTGGAAAAGGCTGGTGCTTTCGAGAATCTTAAAGTGGCACCAGAGAAGGCTAGAAGACGGGTCGAACCAGTGGTAACAGAAGATAAAAATGTTTACCGTGTAGAGGGTTTCTCGTGTGCGAATTGTGCTGGGAAGTTTGAAAAAAATGTAAAAGAACTACCAGGAGTGCATGATGCTAAAGTCAATTTCGGAGCTTCCAAAATTGATGTCTTTGGCAGTGCAACCGTTGAAGCTCTGGAAAAGGCTGGTGCTTTCGAGAATCTTAAGGTAATTCCTGAAAAACTGGCGAATCCATCGATACAAGCGGTCAAAGAAGACACTAAGGCTCCTAAAGAAGAGAAAATACCGTTTTATAAAAAACACAGCACATTGCTGTTTGCCACATTAATGATTGCTTTTGGTTACCTTTCTCACTTTGTAAATGGAGAAGATAACCTTGTAACTTCCATGTTATTTGTAAGTTCGATTGTAATTGGCGGATATTCACTATTTAAAGTTGGTTTTCAAAATTTGATACGCTTTGATTTCGACATGAAAACCCTGATGACCGTTGCAGTTATTGGAGCTGCCATCATTGGTGAATGGGCAGAGGCATCCATTGTTGTCATTCTCTTTGCAATCAGTGAAGCACTTGAACGTTTTTCTATGGATAGAGCAAGACAGTCCATTCGTTCATTGATGGATATTGCTCCAAAAGAAGCACTTGTTAGGCGGAATGGTCAGGAAATAATGATCCATGTGGACGATATCGCCGTGGGTGATATTATGATCGTCAAACCAGGGGAGAAAATTGCCATGGATGGGATCATTATAAATGGGGTGTCGGCTGTCAACCAGGCTGCTATAACAGGAGAATCTGTCCCTGTTGCCAAAACGGTAGATGATGAAGTATTTGCAGGTACGCTTAACGAAGAGGGACTACTTGAAGTAAAAATCACCAAATACGTAGAGGATACAACCATCTCCAAGATTATTCATCTGGTTGAGGAAGCACAAGGGGAGCGCGCTCCAGCGCAAGCATTCGTAGATAAATTTGCGAAATATTATACGCCGATCATTATGGTTATTGCGGCGCTCGTTGCAGTCGTTCCACCTTTATTCTTTGGTGGAAGTTGGGATACTTGGGTTTATCAAGGATTAGCGGTACTTGTAGTTGGATGTCCGTGTGCATTAGTTATTTCTACTCCAATCTCGATTGTCTCGGCAATTGGAAATGCAGCTAAAAAAGGTGTGTTGATTAAAGGCGGTGTCTATCTAGAGGAATTAGGAGCCATTAAGGCAATCGCATTTGATAAAACAGGAACACTGACAAAAGGTGTACCAGTGGTAACAGATTTTAAAGTGTTAAATGATCAAGTGGAAGAAAAAGAGCTGTTTTCCATTATTACAGCTTTAGAATATCGATCACAACATCCACTTGCTTCAGCAATAATGAAGAAAGCAGAGCAAGATAATATTACTTATTCCGATGTTAGAGTGGAAGACTTCACTTCTATTACAGGTCGGGGCATTCAAGGGAATATAGATGGAACAACCTATTACATTGGCAGTCCAAGGCTTTTTAAAGAATTAAATGTTTCCGATTTTAGCCTTGAGTTTGAAAATAAAGTGAAAGTTTTACAAAACCAAGGGAAAACGGCCATGATTATTGGAACGGACCAAACAATCCTCGGCGTGATTGCTGTAGCAGATGAGGTCCGCGAAACAAGTAAAAATGTGATTCAAAAACTTCATCAGTTAGGAATCAAGCAAACAATTATGCTGACAGGTGATAATCAAGGTACCGCAGAAGCAATCGGTGCTCATGTAGGCGTTTCTGATATTCAGTCCGAATTGATGCCACAGGATAAGTTGGACTATATTAAAAAAATGAAAGCCGAGCATGGTAATGTAGCTATGATTGGCGATGGCGTCAATGATGCTCCTGCACTTGCTGCATCCACTGTTGGCATTGCAATGGGCGGTGCTGGAACAGATACTGCCATCGAGACAGCTGATATTGCATTAATGGGAGATGATTTAAGTAAGCTTCCATTTGCAGTAAGACTTAGCAGGAAAACGCTAAATATCATCAAAGCGAACATCACGTTTGCCATCGGAATTAAGATAATTGCCTTACTATTGGTTATTCCAGGCTGGCTAACCCTTTGGATTGCGATTCTTTCCGATATGGGAGCCACTATTTTGGTAGCATTAAATAGTTTGCGACTGATGAGAGTGAAGGATAAATAGGTACTATATGTGTGCAATTTACGGAAGGACTTTTCATTTTGAAGAAAAGTCCTATCCCTAAAATATTGGAGATGATAAAATGATCGCGACGATACTGACGGCTACTGCGGTATATGTAGCAACAGGAATTGATTATCTCGTCATATTAATTCTTTTGTTTTCGCAAGTAAAAAAAGATCAGGTAAAACATATTTGGATAGGACAATATATAGGGACTGCAATTGTGTTAGGAGCAAGTCTTTTAGTTGCACAGGGGATTGTAAATTTAATTCCTCAGCAATGGGTTATCGGACTACTTGGGCTTTTACCACTTTACCTAGGCGTGAAAATATGGATTAAAGGAGAAGAGGATGAAGATGAAAGTAGCATTTTATCCTTATTTTCCTCTGGAAAATTTAATCAGTTATTTTTGACGATGACTTTCATCGTATTGGCTTCCAGTGCGGATGACTTTTCCATTTATATACCGTACTTCACGACCTTAAGTATGTCTGAAATCTTTATTGTCACTATTGTCTTTCTTATTATGGTTGGAGTTTTGTGCTATGTCAGTTACCGTCTAGCTTCCTTCGATTTTATATCGGAAACAATTGAGAAATATGAACGTTGGATTGTACCAATTGTATTCATTGGGCTAGGTATTTATATATTGTTTGAAAATGGAACATTCAATGCTCTGATTTCATTTCTTCTTTGAAGTGGCGAATCCAAACCATAAAGTGAAGTATAAAGAGGTTATCCTATTGATTGGGATAACCTTTTTATATTTAACTAATTATCATTTACGTTAAACACATGTACTTAAAGTAAGAACATTGATTTAAACCATTTTTTTCATAATTTACTATTGATAAGATACAAACCCATCAAGAGAAGATATTGAAGT
>NZ_CAVG010000049.1 GCF_000438455.1 Nosocomiicoccus massiliensis | reverse complement strand
AGGGGTGCAGCTCATCAGCATACTGTTGTAAAAAGTTATTATTTAAATTTTAAAACAAGATCAAGTAATGACTCGTCTTCGCGAGACTGAACTTTCACTTCGTTTTCGTCTGGATCTACTGGACCATATGCAACTACCGCTTTAGTAGATTCATCTGTTTGAAGTGTTGTTGTAGAGTCGTTGACGAGTTTCTGATATTCACTATCTTCTGGAATATCTAATGTTAAGTTATCAGTTGCAATCATCCCAGTTTCAGAGAACTGACGTACCGCAAGGTCTAAAGCAAATGCTTCGTTTCCTGCAGTAGGGATTGATGACTTGTTTGTGAATTCATATTCGATGACGACAGCTTTCTTAGCTGTAGCATTTTCATCTGCTTCTTTTTCTTCATCTGATGGCTCGATATCGATAGTGTCGATACGTGTAATGACATATTTACCATATTCTCCATCATATTCGATCGCTTCATTTAAGTCGTTTTCGCTTACGTCAACGTCTTTAACTACTGATTCGTTTGATTCTGTCGTTGTGCTTTCTTCTGTACCATTTTCTTGTTCGCTTGCTTCGTTATCATCTGTGTTACAAGCAGTCAGTAGTAATGTAGAAGCTGCACCCGCAACTAAAAAGTGTTTTAAATTCATTATTATGCCTCCAATATTGTGTGAATAATTTAAGTATATATGAGAATAAGTCAAATATATAGCCGTTTTCAAGAATTGGTTAATGTATAAATAAACCGTATAATAATACGCCGATTGACAGTAATAAGCCGTAAATCGTGTTGAATTTGCCCATCGCAGCCATAGCCGGAATGAGTTCTACTGGTGAATCTCCGTCCCTTAAAAGCTGCATTGTTTTTTTATACAATTTAAATGAAAGTAATGGTAAAAGTAAAAATAATGACGGCCATAAATCTGTAAATGCCATAATAATTACAAACACAAAACAGAGTATTAGTAAAAAGTTAACGACTTGAGTTGCTGTATCTTTACCGACGAGGATAACGAATGTACGTCGTCCACTTTGTGCATCTTTTACGCGATCACGAATGTTGTTAAACATATTTAACAATCCGATTGTAATCATAATTGGTAACGATAATACGAATGGAAACATATGTAATTCTTGTAGGTGGATGTAAAACGTAATAAGAATAATGACAGGACCCATAAATATTCCTGAAAATATTTCTCCAAACGGTGTCCACGAGATTGGAATAGGACCACCTGTATATAAGTATCCGACAGCCATCGATATACCACCAATGACGAGTAACCACCAAGAAGTTTCGTATGCAATATATAATCCAATAATCGCTGCAATAAAGTAAAATGTAAGTGCGAAAGTTAACACACGTCTCGGTGTAATACCATTTCGTACGATGGCACCGGCTATTCCAACAGAATCTGCACTATCGAGTCCACGTTTAAAATCGTAGTACTCGTTAAACATATTTGTTGCGGATTGAATTAAAATCGTCGCAGTCAACATTAAGAAAAACATTAAAAAGTTTACATTTCCAAATGGAAGTACTGCTGCTGTCCCAACAAACACAGGGACAAACCCTGCGGTCAATGTATGCGGACGCGTTAAACTAATATATTTTTTGTATCCGGTAAGAACATCTGCATGTTGCATTTTAAATCTCCTTTTAAAGATAACTGTACAACATTCTATCATACTTTATGGCGAACTATGTACACAGTTTTTTGGAAAGATGATAAAATATAAAGTAATTATATTAAAGGAATGTGAGTATAATGCATATTGAGTCCTCGCAATCACTTATTGATGATATTGGTATAGATTCAAACACATCATATTTGGCATTACATTTTAGTACGAAAGATTTCGATATAACGCCGTCAAAAATCTTTATGCACTTTAATCATAAAAAAGGCGAAAGATACTGGTTTAAATCGCGTGAAGTGGATATTAACGTAATAGGTGTTGACTATATCGATTCAATTAATCGTAAACAATTTAATGCGGACATTTTAAACACTCAAAAAAATGGCCTATTTAATAATATTCAACATGTTAAATTAAATGATGGATTAGTCGGGGATATCCACTTATTTGGTGGCACACGTTTTGACGATAAAAAAACGACGGATGAATGGATCGATTTTAAAATGGTCGAGTTTATCCTCGCATCATGGCAATTTGATTTACACAATCAGGAAGCGTTTCTTATTCTAAAGAAAGAAGACCTTCAAACAGAAAATTTAGCTGAATTAATCGTGAATACGTTGCGAGAAATCGAAGTGGCAGAGCCTCGCTTCAGATTTCCAGAAATATCGAGCCATCATGAAATTTATCCAAAAGCATGGAAAACACTTGTTGATAATACAGTGGATATTTTAGATGATGAATTTGAAAAAGTCGTTTTATCGAGAGAATTACTGATTCGATTTGAAAATGAAATCGATTCAAATTTTTTAATTAACCGTTTAAAAGTAGAGTCAGATACTTTCAAGATATTTTATGAACGAGGGACGTCGACGTTTGTTTCTAAAACACCAGAGAAGCTGTTTTACTTAAAGAATGAAAAACTCTCGACACACGCAATCGCTGGATCGATTCGTAGAGAAGATGACGACACGGTAAACGAACAAAATAAAAAAGAATTCTTAAACGATGAAAAGAACCGCTTTGAACATATCGTCGTCAGAGATTCTATCGTCGAAGACTTAAAACCTTATACAAGTTCAGTTCATTATGACGATACGCGTATATTAGAAAACAAATTTATTTATCATTTATATACACCAATCGAAGCAACACTTAATGAGGAAAGTAACTTGTTCGACGTATTACACGCGTTGCACCCAACTCCTGCTGTCGGAGGATTGCCAAAAAATCGTGCATTAGAGTATATAAAGGAAAAAGAATACTTTACGCGTGGATTATACGCTGCACCCATTGGTGTCATTTCAAAGTCTAACGAAGCTGAGTTTGCAGTAGCACTGCGCTCGATGCGCATTACAGGTAAAAGTGCGACGCTTTATGCGGGTGCTGGAATTGTGAAAGGATCTACAGGAGAATCTGAATACGAAGAGACTAGAACGAAATTTAGACCGATGTTAGATGTATTGGAGGCGCTAGAATGAATCATCAAGAAGCCTTAACTGAACAGATTTTTACGTTAGTCGACGCGTTATACAGTAAAGGGATGACAGAAATTGTCATTAGCCCAGGGTCTCGTTCGACGCCGATTGCGATCGCATGTGAATGCCATCCACATATTAAAACATATATTCACCCAGACGAACGTGGTGCAGGTTTTTTTGCGCTCGGATTAAGTAAAGCATTAAAACAACCGGTCGGAATACTCTGTACGTCAGGAACTGCAGCAGCAAACTATGTACCGAGTGTGTCTGAAGCGGGGTTAATGCACATTCCGTTAGTCGTTTTAACGTCAGACCGCCCACATGAATTAAGAGATGTCGGCGCACCACAAGCGATTAAACAAACGAATATGTTTTCGAACTATGTAAAATTTGAAACAGAACTTCCGATTGCTGACGGAAGTGAATATAACATGTCTCACGTTGAAGACCGTGTACTTCAAGCGAGTCAGTATTTTAAGGGAATCGTAAAAGGTCCTGTACATATTAATATTCCGGTTCGTGAGCCGTTAATGCCAAATATCGATCGAACGGATTTCTTTTTTAGAGAACAACTCATTCGAGAGTCTATTACTGTAGATTCAAATATCGAACCGCTACTTGGAAATGGATTAGTCATTATCGGTGAAACGGACTGTAGTTTAGAAGAGATTGACTTTGAAAAGTATAAGCAACTCACGTTTATAATGGACCCGAGAGTGAGTGAACGCACGAAGTTATCACGTGTTGTTACAACACATGACTTAATATTTATGAATTTAACAGATGAACAACGTAAAGAATTAGAATCACAGTATGATTTTATATTACGTATCGGTGAAGCTGTGACGTCCAAATCGACGAATCAATTTTTAAAACAGACGTCTTTAAAACAAATATTAATAAGTGAGTTTATCGATGTAAAAACATTCCCGAAAACTCCAGACGTCACTTATGTTGGTGACGTTAAACATACGTTAGATGCGTTACTCATTGAATCGGATCACTCAGTCGATGTACTATACGAAGTCGATAGGGATATTAAGCAGTTGATTAAGGAGGAAATTGAAAACTATGACGACGAAGGTCGTTATATGTATGAAATTATTAAAAGAACGCATAGTGATCGAACGTTATTCGTCTCAAGTAGTATGCCGATTCGTGACTTTGAACGGTATGATGTATTTAATCGATTAAATATATTAGCAAATCGCGGAGCAAACGGAATAGATGGTGTTGTCTCAACGGCATTTGGAGTTGGAACGAAGATGCCGATGACGTTAATTATCGGAGACGTGTCATTAAATCACGATATTAATGGTCTTGTCATGTCGAAGCTTGAAGAGATAGATGGGATAGTCATTTGTTTTAATAATAATGGTGGTAATATTTTTAGTTATTTACCTCAAAAAGAGCACGACGTACACTTCGAGAGACTGTTCGGAACACCGCTTGATTTAGACTTTTCACATGCAGCAAAATTATATGGATTTAATTATCACTTCATTCAATCCGTAGATGACTTAACAGAGGAAATTTTAAATCAAAATGGTCGTAACTTCATTGAAATTAAAACAGACCGTGAAGATAACGTAAAGCAGCATAATGATTTAAAACAAAAGGTAAAGGCACTCGTTCAACATGTTAAATTTTAATTATGAATTAAATGATCATGGTCAAGATGAAACGCTAATCATTTTACACGGTTTTTTATCAGACTTACGTTCTATGAGAAAGCTTGCTAAAGAATTTACTGATATAAACACGCTCCTTATAGACTTACCTGGTTTTGGGAATACGAAAAGTGTCGATATTGATTACGACATGAATCATATTGCTAAAAGTATTGTTCAGATTATCGATTCATTAAATTTAAAACATGTTCATGTGTATGGGTATTCGATGGGAGGACGTGTAGCAGTGTCACTACTTGCAAATTATAGTGAACGGTTTTCTAAATTTATATTAGAATCCACGTCACCTGGAATGAGTAAAGTAAATCGGAGACAAGCACGTATTAAAATCGACGAAGCACGTGCAGAACGACTTGAAACAGATTTTAAAGCGTTTATAGATGAATGGGAAGAGTTACCGTTATTCCAAAGTCAAAAACTGTTAGATGAAAAATCTTTTTTTATTGCAACGAGAAGAAAGACTCAGTCAAAACAATATTGAAGCGGCGGATAGTTTACGTAAATATGGTACGGGTATTCAGCCACATTATTGGGACGATTTAAATAAGGACAACGATGTTTTAATTATCGTCGGTGAAAAAGATGAAAAGTTTGTTAAAATTGGAGATAATATGAATAAGCAACTTAAAAATAGTTGCTTACATATATTTAAAGAGTGTGGCCATAACGTCCACCTTGAAAATAAAGAGGCATTCGTAAAAGTATGCCACGAATTTTTATCGGAGGGAAAAGAATGACACGTGAGTGGAAAACATTAAAGGAATATAAAGAGATTAAGTACGAATTTTATAACGGTATCGCTAAAATTACGATTAACCGACCAGAAGTGCGTAACGCATTTACACCGTTAACTGTTTCAGAAATGATCGACGCGATGAGTCGCGCGCGAGATGACGAGAACGTTTCTGTGATTGTTTTAACTGGTGAAGGTGACTTAGCGTTTTGTTCAGGTGGAGACCAAAAAGTACGCGGGCACGGTGGATATGTTGGAGACGACCAAATCCCACGCCTAAACGTATTAGACTTACAACGTTTAATTCGTGTAACTCCAAAACCAGTTGTCGCAATGGTCGCTGGATATGCAATTGGTGGTGGACACGTACTTCACGTTGTGTGTGACTTAACAATCGCTGCGGATAATGCACGATTTGGACAAACAGGACCAAAAGTAGGTTCGTTTGATGCTGGTTACGGTTCAGGTTATTTAGCACGTATTGTAGGCCATAAAAAAGCACGTGAAATTTGGTTCTTATGTCGTCAATATGACGCACAAGAAGCGTTAGACATGGGCTTAGTAAACACAGTCGTACCACTAGAAGATTTAGAAGATGAAACAGTGAAATGGTGTGAAGAAATGATGCAACATTCACCAACAGCACTTCGTTTCTTAAAAGCAGCGATGAACGCCGATACTGATGGACTCGCTGGGCTTCAACAATTCGCTGGTGACGCAACGCTTCTTTACTACACGACAGATGAAGCAAAAGAAGGTCGCGATGCGTTTAAAGAAAAGCGTTCACCAGACTTTGATCAATTCCCGAAATTCCCATAAATTTATGAATAAAAAATCTCAAGTTCATTTGAACTTGAGATTATTTTTTATGGATTGTTTGAAGAACTCGAATAATATTTAACAATACCGAATCATACTTTCGATACACTAAATATCGTGTTTCCCAGTGTGGTTTAAATTTCGATTTATAATGACGTAACCCACTGAAACTATAATAGTCTCCAAGTTTTTCATAAGCGATTGCTGCAAATTTTTCTCGTAAGTAACCGTATTTATTTAATCCGACGTTGGATAACGTCGCCATTCCCATATTAAAGTATTTATAGCCATGATTTTGTGCGTAAAGTAGCATATTAATATATAAAACGTCCATCATCGGTAAGTCAACATTTGGGCTCCAACGAATTAAATCGACAGATAGTCGTTCATCATCGACAGGCATGAAAGTACAGAAACCGACGACGTTATATATTTCGTCACGTACTAAGCCGACAGGTGCAGCCATTACATAGTCTTTTTCAAATTGACCGACAGAAAATGATAACTCATTTTTTATACCGAGCCAATGATTACTGACACGTAAACATGCGTTATAATCTTTTTCAGATAACGTGTCTACGACTTCAAAAGAGTATCCTTCTTTTTCAAATTTATTCATCGTCGCACGGAATGCGCGCTGCTTTTTACCACTTAACGTAAAATTATCTAACGGAATCACAGCTTCCTCACCAAGCTTAAAGAATACATTTCCGAAATTATGATAGAGCGGTAAATATTTTTCCTGTGCTTGGTAAAATACGATGCGCAATCCGAGTGGTTGATATGTGTCGTAAAACTCCATTAATAAGTCTTCAAAAGAATCATCATTTCCAACAGGATCACCGAGAACGACTGCACGATCTTTCGTGATACTAAACATAATAAAGGCGTTCTTAGCTTCATTACTAAATATATATTTATCATCACTAAATGCAAGGTGACTTAAATAGTTCCCACCATATGTGTTTAAAATCTCTCGAACATCATTTTTATCAATACATTGACCGAGTAATTGGTCGAGTTCACGTTTAATACGAGATTTTAAAATTGCGGATAAAAGAATCGCTAATCCAACGATCACCACGGTCATTAAAGTTATAGATTCAACGAGCGTGATACTTTTAAAGGATTCTTTAAGAGATATACGTGAAATAAAATACGTATATACTGAACCTGACACGAACATCATAAATAACAATCCATATCGCTTTGGTTCAAGCGGATATATGATGTAACGGCAGTTTTTCATCTGGTTAAATAGCATGACGATAATTGTGACAAGCCATATGACACTGACGACAGTTCCGTAAGTAAACATCACACCGACACATAACATTACTGCACCGATTAGTGCCATCAACATACCTCGTAACGACTGTTTAAACACTCCGTATGAAAATATAATGAGCAACATTGCACCGGTGATTGCTACTGTATACATGATGAATGACAATGCTGAATGATCAAATGATATGTTGTATAAGATAATGACACTACCTGTTAAATGTACGAACGCTGTGATGAGTAAGATAATCGCTGTCACTGCGCTTGGTATATGTTTAACGTATGACTGTATTAAATGTGTCGTATAAGAATCATTGTCTTTAATATACGTACTCATAATCGTCGGCAAATTACTCATAATGAGTGTTAACGCGATCATAAACGGTACGATGTAATAGACAAATCGATAGATTAATAATGCGAGTAATATTTTTTCGCTCGGTATACCGTGTGAACTTAAAAGTGAAATAAATGCTAAATCAAATGCACCTAATCCACCCGGAATCATACTGAGTAATCCGATAATCGATGAAATTGTAAATACCGCAAAAAATAAACTAAATGACATATCAGCATCGAGTAATTTAAAGATAATCAGTAAAATTCCACTTGCTAAAATCCAATCGATTGTAGAGATAAAGACGACTTTAATACCAAATAGTCGATCTGTTCCAATCGGTTTTAATATCGTGAATACAATAAAGACAACTACAAAAAGAGCCATCGCATACATTAATAGTTGAGCACCTTTGTACTCTAAACTATAATGCGAAATATCGATCATTTTTGTAATGACACAAATACTAAAAATACCGAGTCCACTCACAAATGATAATAAAACGAGTGATATGTATTTAATTAGATTCTTATTATCAGTTTTCGGTTGATACATCATAATACGAATGCCGTTGCCGATTAAGGACCCAAATCCGATTAAGTTATTAAGTGCATTGACGATAAAACTAATAATAATGACAGTGCGAACGGGTAAATCTATGTGTGCTGCACGTCGTAATAGTAAATCATATAGAGATAAAGAAAAAATTGCTAGAATCCCAATGAGTGCAATACCCGTAAAGCTTAACGTATCTAGATTTTGAAATTCTTTAATCGTTTCTTTAAAGTTAATTGTTCGAATTTCTTTAAATAGTAAATTCGTAACGATTAAAATGATCGTAAATATTAACACGTACTTAAATTTTGGCCAGACGTGTTTTAATGTTTTATTCATGTAGACTGACCTCCTTGTAAACAACGTCGTTTTCACCGTTTACATATCCTTTATAAAATGTCGATTTACGTATTTTAAAAATCTGACGTTTACTTGGCCATAATGCTGGTAAATGTAAAAATTTAAACTGAAATAATATAGGATCGATATAGTAATAGTGTTGTTCATCGTATCCGATTAAAAGAATCGCATGTATATTAGATACCGTTCTAAATGATCCTGTTGATAACTGAAACGTCTTATATTTTGGGTATCTAAAATTATTCGTTGGAAGCATAATAATCGGTTGCTTCGTATCGAGTACGTCTTCAAGCTCTTTCATCGTCATTTTAGAACGCACGACAATTTTATCATCAAAAGATTTTAAAAACTGACCGAGAGGCTTTGGGAAAATCGTTTGATGTACGTTAAAATATAAAAAGCTCGGATGCCCCACATATCCAATTCTTGGATCATCCGCATGTTTTGGCATTAACTCAGCAAGTTTTCTTGGTGAATAGTTGATGCCGTTATATTCTAAAAGCATCGATGCTACTGTTGACTCACACCCCATGATCATTGGATAGGGGAGGAGTTGCGTTTTCGGTTGAACATTTAATATCATAGGCATCACTCTTTGATTTTTATTAATTATATATTACACGAAATTAAAGAATACGAGAAATATTTTTAAAATTAAAAAATAGGGTATAGAATAAGTAATATTTAAAGGAGGAGTTTTTTCATGACACATTTACAAAACCCAAGAACAAAATTTGAATATAATGATTTTCCAGAACAAGATCAAAACGGACCTGCGTTACAAACTGAAATGACACCAGTTCCTGATACTGGTGAAGAAACGTATACAGGCCATGGTCGTATGAAAGGATTAAAAACACTTATTACTGGAGGAGATTCAGGTATTGGACGTGCGGCAGCAATCGCATATGCTAAAGAAGGAGCAGACGTTGCGATTCAATATCTTCCAGGTGAAGAAAAAGATGCTAAAGAAGTTGAGGATTTCATTAACAATTTAGGTCAAAAAGCTGTGACGTTACAAGCAGATTTTCGTAATGACGGAGAAGCGGCAAAAGTAGTAGAAGATGCTGTAGAAGCCCTCGGTGGATTAGACGTTTTAGTTTTAAACTCAGCAGAGCAATTCGCTCAAGAGAAGTTAGAAGATTTATCTATCGAACAAGTAAAAAACACATTTCAAGTGAACGTCATTAGTATGTTTGAAGCAATTAAACAAGCTGAAAAACATCTAAAACCTGGTGCATCTATTATTTTAACGACGTCTGTTGAGTCATTTAATCCATCTAAACAATTACTGGATTATGCAGCGACAAAAGGTGCCATTTCAAACTTAGTCGTAAACTTCGCTCAGTACTTTAGTGAAAAAGGAATTCGAGTAAACGGAGTCGCTCCTGGTCCAATCTGGACACCACTTCAATTAGACGGAGGACAACTTGAAGGTAAAATACCAACATTTGGACAAGGTTCACAACTTGGTAGAGCTGGTCAACCAGTAGAGCTCTCATCAGTTTATGTACTTTTAGGTAGTGAAGAAAGTAGCTACACGACAGGACAAATTTATGGTATAACTGGTGGGTACAATATTACGTTATAATGAGTAAGTATTTTAACTGTGTTTGAGAGGAATTGAACGATAGATGAAAGAGAATTTTTGGAACGACCTTCCGAAACCATTTTTTGTGCTTGCACCGATGGAGGATGTGACGGACGTTATCTTTAGACATGTCGTTGGAGAAGCGGCACGTCCTGACGTTTATTTTACAGAGTTTACGAACTCTGAAAGTTACTGTCACCCTGAAGGTAATAAAAGTGTGCGTGGTCGTTTAACATTTACTGAGGATGAACAACCTATGGTCGCACATATTTGGGGTGATAAACCGGAGTTCTTCCGTGAGATGAGTATCGGTATGAAAAAAGCAGGATTTAAAGGGATCGATTTAAATATGGGATGTCCAGTCCCGAATGTCGCTGGTGACGGCAAGGGAAGTGGTCTAATCTTACGACCAGACGTTGCTGCTGAGTTAATAGAAGCAGCTAAAGCTGGTGGACTTCCAGTAAGTGTAAAAACAAGACTCGGATACACGTCAATAGACGAATGGAAATCGTGGCTAACGCATATTTTAAAACAAGATATTGCGAACTTATCTATCCATTTACGTACACGTAAAGAGATGAGTAAAGTTGACGCACATTGGGAGCTAATTCCAGAAATTAAACAATTACGAGACGAGATCGCACCAAATACGTTACTCACAATAAACGGAGATATTCCTGACCGTAAAACAGGTTTAGAACTTGTAGAAAAGTACGGTGTGGATGGTGTGATGATTGGTCGCGGAATTTTCCATAATCCATTTGCTTTTGAAAAAGAACCGAAAGAACATTCAAGCGACGAGTTACTTGACTTACTGCATTTACACCTAGATCTCCATGACAAATACTCAAAAGAACTCGAAGAACGCCCATTTCAAGCGTTACACAGATTCTTTAAAATATATGTCAAAGGCTTTAGAGGCGCAAGTCAGTTAAGGCATGCGCTAATGAGTACTAAAAATACAGATGAAGTTAGAGAAATGCTAAAACAATTTAAAGCACAACAAGTGAGTGAATAAAAAATGCCGTCCTAGTATAAGGACGGTATTTTTTATGGAAATCACAATATACTACCCAAAGTTTGTAAATTGTATATAATAGATTTAAGAGGATAAAATATCAACATTGATTAATGTTTACTTATTAAATATACATAAAGAGAAGGTGAATTATGAAATCCCTAGATGTAGTCGTACTGTTTTTAATCATCATATATGTATTTCTCAATAGTTTTACTTCTATTATGCCAAATGATCCAGTATTTCAAAAAATAATGGCAGGACCAGTCATTCTCGGTGCGTTGTTAATCATTTTTAAAACTTTAAAAAGAGAAATAAAGCATTAAGTTTACGCAAATGAGTTTTGCGTAAAATCGTTTTTATTAATTTTACATAAAACCGATTTGTATAAAGAAGGTGTCTGTTTCGTTTACGCAAAAGGCTTAATTGTCAACGAAATGATTAGTGCTTTAATACAAAAGTGATTTGTATAAAATTAAATTATTTAATTTTAAATAACAATCAGCGAATCTTAAGTTGGTTCTACTGAAAA
>NZ_CAVG010000048.1 GCF_000438455.1 Nosocomiicoccus massiliensis | reverse complement strand
ATGGCACTCCAAAAATAAATATATTTCGTATGATATATAAGTATTCATACTCAACTGTCTCCGTCGCCTCTTGTATTGTATAAGACGTTAAAATATGAGTTAATACGATCGAAGTACATATTATTGCACGTACGTAAACGAGTTCTAGTTTCTTATTTTTCATTTAAATTCATCCCATTCTTCCACAAATTTTTTAAACGAAGATTCTGTAATTAAAATGCGTGGCAAATAATAAGGATGACTGTCTGTTCGAATAGGTGCTTCCTGAAGTGAATAGCCGTATACAATTTCTGCACTTTTAATCGCACTTAATTTGGAATCATCGACATAGCCATATGGATAGGCGAGTCGATGATTGGTTTCGTTAAAATGTTTTTTAAGGTAATCATTACTCGTTTTAATATCTTTTGTTAACGCTTGATCTTCTGTTCTATTTAAAATGGTTTTATGATGTTTATCCATGAAATGTAAGTTATTTGTATGAGAGCTAAATTCCCATCGATTTGTTTTATAGAGTTTCTTTAAACCGTCGAGATCTAATAAAGTTAAATTTAAATAATTATCGTTACCGACTTGGCCAGTGATAACAAAACCTGTAGCTTTTATATCATACTTTTTCAATATTTCTTCAGCATTTAAAACCGTATCATCCAGATCATCGAAATTCACCCAAACACATCGCTTAGGGAATTCTCCTTTTTCGTAGTAAAATTCTAACTCTTCTGCATTAACAAACGTTGCATCGTGATCTACGAGCCATTTCATCTGCCGCTCAAACTCATCAGTTGTGACACTATAGATATCTTGCTCTTTGTTTGGTGCAATGACTTTGAGCAATTTATATAGAAGTGTTTCTTCACGGACGCGATGATAATTTAACGCGAGACACTCCTCAGATGCTTTGACATCGTTTGGTATATTCATAAATATCATGAATGTAAGTAGTAGAGCTATACACAATTTCTTCATAATTTTTCCTCTTTAAACGATTGAATAAATCTCACAACGAAGAAAATTACTATAACAATTATGAAGTAAAACACGGATTTAAACATATCGATATAATCTGTACGACTGATAGACATTGAGATTCTAGCGAGCTGTACGAACTCTGTATTAATATTTAAAAGTGTCATAGATGTAATGTAAATAACGAATAAACAATATAGCCATAATGGAATAGAACTCACATAAAGAATTGTTTCTCTTAAAAGGTTCAGATTGGAGTGTACTACTGGATGTCTCCTCTGTCTGGGCTTGTCCATGTCGCAAACTCTCCTTTCTTACGCTTTAGTGCTTTCGGTAATGCAAACAATACGACGAGACCGTTAATTAGCCAATAAACCGTTGGATACCAACTTAAAAAGAGAAGGCCAATAATATTTCTACGTTCGTACTTTACGTCGATAAATAAAGCGACTAAAAATTGAATAATATTAAAGAACGTTAATATTAAAGCACTGATGACGAGTAAACTTAATTGTTCTCTAACACTAAAAATATTTAGTAAATCTAACTTCATTACTGTAAAGAACAATGTTAGCAAAATGATATAAATCCAAATAATTGAAAGTATCGATTCTAATAGTAATAAATAAAGTGGGAATCGTCCTTTTTTAATAATATTTTTAAAATCACGAATAATGACTTCATGACCACCTTGAGACCAACGCACTCTTTGCTTCCATAAACCACCAAGCGTTTCAGGAACGAGCATAAAACACATCGCGCGTGGCTCGTAAAGGATTTTCCAATCATTTAAATGCAGATTCCAAGACATAGCGATATCTTCAGTGATCATATCCGTGTCAAATAGACCGACGGCTTCTAGTGCTTCTTTTCTAAACAATGTAAATACACCTGAAACAGTGTTGATTGCACCTGCTAAACTTTGCGCGCGTTTAATTCCTCCAATAATACTCGCGTATTCAACGACTTGTATTTTTCCAAGCATAGAGTCCTTATTACGAATTCTTGGGTTACCTGTAACTGCACCGATCGAATTGTCGTTTAACATATGTGTCATCATATACTGGGGTGCGCCGTCAAAAATTACAGTATCCGCATCTATACATAGAACGTAATCATACGATGCTTCTTTAACCGCTTCATTTAATGCATTTGCTTTACCTTTGTTTTCTTTTAAATTAATAAATTTAAAATCATAGCTACTTTTTAAGTCAGTTAATTTTGCAGCTGTATAGTCAGTGCTCCCATCATTGACCATAATAATTTCTTTTAAAGGATAATCGAGATGTACTAGGGATGTAAGTGTTTCTTCTAACGTATCTTGTTCATTAAAACAAGCGACGACAAATGTGATTCCTTTTAAATCTGATGGAATCGGTCGACTTTTTGAAAATAACTCATACCTAATAAAGTAAAGGGAAGATCCGATTGTCCAGTACATAGACATAATTGCTGGATACAAAATCAGTATCAATAAAAATTTCATAAAATCATTCGCTTTCAAGTGTTATCACTTTTAGATATAATGTGCTCTATATCAATACGAGAGCACATTTAATATAGAGAAAAGAAAATTAACACTCAATACTTTTCATTGAATTCTCATTGAGTTGTTAGCGCTTAGTAATAAAAAATGGATATTATTTCTTTTTTATTTCAAAATAGGGAGTTTGTTTTAACAGAATTCACATTAAATTTTAATGATGATATTTTGAATTTATTATGTATAAAAAGAGAGTTTATAATATAAAAAAATTCCACTTAAGCTACTAAGCTTAAGTGGAATTATATATTACTGTTCGCTCGCACGTACTGCGTTATGATGGACGTCAGTGACGTCGTCATCATCATCTAGGGCGTCGAGTATATTTTCTAAAATTTCATAGTCTTCATCGCTTAATGCGACTGTATTCATCGGAATCATCGTTAATTCACTTTGTGCGAACGTGTATCCTTTTTCTTCTAAATGATCTCTCACTTGTGCGAAGTCTGCTTGTTCAGTAAAGATTTCAAAAACTTCATCGCTTGTTTCTAACTCTTCAGCACCTGCTTCAAGTACTTCTAATAACATTGTTTCTTCATCGTCTTCTGTCGTACTGCGTTCGATTACAATGTATCCTTTACGTTCGAACATATAACTTACAGAACCCGCTTCACCAATATTTCCACCGTTTTTATTGTATGCGATACGTACGTTTGTGTTTGTACGGTTACGGTTATCTGTTAATGCTTCTGCTAAAATGCCAACACCACTTGGCCCGTATCCTTCATACATTACTGGATCGTAGTTTTCACCAGAGCCAGATGATGTTGCTTTGTCGATTGCACGTGTAATGTTGTCTTTAGGCATATTTTCTGAACGTGCACGGTCCATCGCTAAACGTAGTGCTGGATTCGTATCTGGATCTCCGCCACCTTGTTTTGCAGCCATATAAATTTCACGTGATAACTTTTGGAAGATTTTACCACGCTTTTTATCTTGTGCACCTTTACGTTGTTTAATGTTATTCCATTTTGAATGGCCTGCCATAATTTCGTCTCCCTCGTTGTTTTCTTATTTATAATTTATCATTTTTTCTAATGATTGTCTAAATGATACGAGTCACTTTAAAGATTTGATATA
>NZ_CAVG010000047.1 GCF_000438455.1 Nosocomiicoccus massiliensis | reverse complement strand
AGATATCGCCGAAGTTAAAGATGGATATTTATATATATTAGATCGTAGAGATGATTTAATTATTAGTGGTGGAGAAAATATTTATCCAAAAGAAATCGAAGATATCGTCTTACAATATACAGATTTAAAAACGTGTGTTGTTGTTAAAAAAGAAGATGAAGAGTGGGGACAAGTTCCTGTTTTACTCATTGAGGAAAATATTGATGAGAGAGCACTCATCAATATTTTTAACACACATTTAGCACGTTATAAGCATCCAAAAGAAATTATAGTCGTTAAAGAAATAAAGTATACGCCATCTGGTAAAATTTCTAGAAAATTAAACCGAGAGGCGTATATCACAACATCTACTTCTTCTTTTTAGGAGGGACAGGGTCAAATCCACCTTTATGAAGCGGATGACATTTTAAAATACGGCGAATAGCTAAATAACTCCCTTTAAATGCACCGTGTTCTTCTACCGCTTCAATCGCATATTGAGAACACGTCGGGTAAAATCGGCATGATGGGGGAGACATCGGCGAAATATATCGTTGGTAAAAACGAATCATTCGTAAAATTATTTTTTTCATATGCACCATCTTTTCTTATTAAATTTAATATAACAGAATAGAAACTTTAATTTCAATTGAGGTGAGCTGATGAAGCGGTTTATAGATGACAATGGTAATTTAGTAGAGTTGTTTTTTGATGAATCAATTGAAGCGACACACTGTCTTGCGATTCCAATTTATAATAATAAATATGTCTTTACTCGACATAAAACTCGTGGCATTGAATTCCCAGGAGGAAAAGTAGAAGCGGGTGAAACGATTATAGAAGCGTTAAAACGAGAAGTATTTGAAGAGACTGGGGGAGTTGTTAAAACTGTCGAGTACCTCGGAACATATAAAGTACATGAGACACGACCATTTTATAAAGCGGTCTATCACGTAGAGTTATCTGATATAGAAGAAAAAAACGACTATTTAGAAACGAAAGGTCCGATATTGTTTCATTCCGTTGAAGAAATAAAAGAAACCGATAAAAGTCGATTACTTAAAGATGATTGTATTTTATATTTATATCGTAAGGTTAATAGTAGGGAGTGTAATGATGAATAATATCTTAATCCATGGTTTAGGATAAAATGAAAAAAGCTGGACAAAGGTCATACATTAATAGAAAAACGCACATTGATTATTTAATCAATGTGCGTTTAATCTTATAAAAGGAGATTAAAATCCGCCTTTTTCAGCGATTTCTTTTACATCATCACCGAATTTTTTGAAGTTTTCTTTGAATGAGTCAATCAGTTGACCTGCTACTTTGTCGTAAGCATCTTTATCTGCCCATGTTTTTCTAGGATTTAATACGTCGCTAGGAACGCCTTCGATTTCTGTTGGAATTTGTAAGCCGAATGTTTCATCAGTAACAAACTCATGGTTTTTAAGTTCGCCTTCAACAGCGTCTGAAACCATTTTACGTGTGTATTTTAGGTTCATACGTTCACCAACACCGTATTCTCCACCAGTCCAACCAGTGTTTACAAGGTAAACTGAAACATCGTGTTCATCGATTAATTCACCAAGTCTATCTGCATATACTGATGCATGTAATGGTAAGAACGGTGCACCGAAGCACGTTGAGAATACTGGTTCAGGAGATGTTACGCCGCGTTCAGTTCCTGCAAGTTTTGATGTAAATCCACTTAAGAAGTGGTACATTGCTTGTTCTTTTGTTAATTTCGCAATTGGAGGGAGTACTCCAAAAGCGTCAGCTGTTAAGAATACGATCGTCTTCGCGTGACCAGCTTTTGATGGTAATACCGCATTGTCGATGTGTTTAATTGGGTACGCTGCACGTGTATTTTCAGTTAGAGAATTATCATCGTAGTCTGGATCTCTTTCATCATCTAAAATAACATTCTCTAATACACTTCCGAATTTAATTGCACGGTAAATTTCAGGTTCTTTCTCTTCAGATAAGTTGATTGCTTTTGCGTAGCATCCACCTTCAATGTTAAAGACACCGTGTTCGTTCCAACCGTGCTCATCGTCACCGATTAGACCACGATTTGGATCTGCAGAAAGTGTCGTTTTACCTGTACCAGATAATCCGAAGAATAACGCTACGTCATCATTTTCTCCGACGTTTGCTGAACAGTGCATACTTAAAATACCTTTTTGAGGAAGTAGGTAGTTCATTACAGAGAAGATAGATTTTTTCATCTCTCCAGCGTATTCAGTTCCACCGATTAAAACGATTTGCTTTTCAAAGTTCACTAAAATAAATGTTTCAGAGTTCGTACCATCTACAGATGGGTCTGCTTTAAATGATGGTGCAGAAACAATTGTAAAGTCAGGTGAAATGTTTAAACCTTCTTCTTTTGTTTCAGGATCGATAAATAAAGCTTTTACGAATAAGTTATGCCATGCGAATTCGTTTACGACACGAATGTTTAAACGTGAATCCGTATCTGCACCTGCATATCCGTTAAATACGAATAATTCATCTTTACTATCTAAGTGATCTAACACTTTGTCGAGTAGTGCATCGAACACCTCACCACTAATTGGTTGGTTTACTTCTCCCCAATCTACAGTGTCTCTTGTCACATCGTCTTCAACGATGAAGCGGTCTTTAGGGCTACGACCTGTATATTTACCAGTTGTTGCAGTGAATGCACCGCTCGATGCAATTTTACCTTCTTTTCTTCTAGATGCGGCTTCTACAAGCTCTGCACGTGATAATTGATTGTTTGTTGAATCTTTTTGTACAAGTGCTTCGATTCTTTTCACAGAGTTTGACATTATATAAATTTCCTCCAAATTTTGTTTATCATCTAATATTTTAATACAAGATACTAAAAGATTCCACCGAATCGAGATATGTTTTAAAAGTACTTGATAATTTCATTGATGTTGTGTATTCTAGTAAACAAGTTATCTCTTATCAAGAGTCGGTGGAGGGAATACCCCCTGTGAAGCCCAGCAACCCCTTCTAACGTAGAAGAATGGTGCTAAAGGTTGCAGAAATAATGATTTCTGAACGATAAGAGAAAAGGGTGGCCTTTTCTCTATGTATGAGAAAAGGCTTTTTTTATCGAAAGGGATAGCTAATATATTTTAAGGAGAAAATATAATGGAACGTAGATTATTTACGTCAGAGTCTGTAACAGAAGGTCATCCAGATAAAGTTGCAGACCAAATTTCAGATGCGATTTTAGACGAGATTATTAAAGACGATAAAGACGCACGTGTTGCATGTGAGACCGTTGTTAACACTGGTCTTGCCATGATCGTTGGAGAAATTTCAACGTCTACGTACGTCGACATTCCTAAAATCGTTAGAAATACGGTACAAGAAATTGGTTATACGAATGCTGAATACGGATATGATTATAAAACGATGTCTGTATTAACAGGAATTGATGAGCAGTCAGTCGATATTGCTCAAGGTGTTGATGGAGAAGGAGATAATGAATCAAAAGAGAGTGGAACGACTGGAGCAGGTGACCAAGGTTTAATGTTTGGTTACGCGACAGACGAAACTAAAGAATTCATGCCACTCCCAATTACTTTAGCGCATAAACTCGCGCGTCGTCTAACAGAAGTGCGTAAAACGCATGTTTTAGACTACCTTCGACCAGATGGAAAAACTCAAGTCACTGTCGAATACGATGAAAATGATCAGCCGTTACGTGTCGATACAATCGTCTTATCCACACAACACGATGAAAAAGTCGCACACAGTGAGATTAAAGAAGATATTAAGCGTGAAGTTATCGATTATGTAATTGATGAAAATCTCATCGACGAAGATACTCGAATTATCATTAACCCGACAGGTCGATTCGTTATCGGTGGACCACATGGAGATGCAGGTTTAACTGGACGTAAGATTATTGTTGATACTTACGGTGGATATGCACGACATGGTGGGGGAGCATTTAGTGGAAAAGACCCAACTAAAGTAGATAGATCTGCAGCATATGCAGCGCGTTACATTGCTAAAAATATCGTTGCGAGTGGTTTATCTAAACAGTGTGAAATTCAGTTATCTTATGCGATTGGTGTTGCTGAACCTGTCTCGATTTCAGTAAATACATTTGGAACAGGTAAAATCGAAGATTCAAAAATTGCAGCCGCAGTACGCAATGAATTTACATTAACTCCAGACGGAATTATTGAGATGTTAGATTTACAGCGTCCGATTTATAAACAAACAGCAAGTTACGGACACTTCGGTCGTCACGATATCGACGTCCCATGGGAAGCACTCGATAAAGTAGATATATTAAAATCATATCTTAATTAGTAAAACAGCTCATCATGAGCTGTTTTAATTTTATTTCTATTTAAATTATTGGTATAATTGACAAAGTTAATCGAAAGGAAAGTGAGTTTTATGTCAACAGAAATACTAACAGAGCCACTATTTATTATCGTTGCAGCTTTGTTACTTATAGTTATTATTTCATTTTTAATTTACTACGTGAAACATCGTAACGAAGTTGAAGAAAATGAAAGATTATATAAAAAGAAAGAAGAAACACTCATCGAAAGTTATGTTAAAAATCAAGAAGATGAGCGTATGGCACATAAAAAAGAAGTGTCTCACTTAAATGAAAAATATTTAGAAGATACAACGCTTTTAAACAATAAATTATCAAGTATCCAACAATTTACTGTTGATAAAGGTGAATATTTAACAGACTTAGCACTATTAAACTTTAAAAATAAACTCGTCACAGAAGAGAGAATTCGCGAGTCTGATATGTACATTCTGTCGAATATTTATTTACCATCTAGAAATTATACGAACACGCGTAAGATTGATCACTTAGTATTAACGCGTACAGGTATTTATTTAATCGATTCAAAATACTGGAGTGGACATATTTTACATGGTGTAACTGAAGAACAGTACGACGAGATTCCTTATTTAGAAGGGATTTTCCAACTGTTAAACTTAGATCCAAACAAAGAACAAACGTTAATATTTGAAAAAGAAAATGATGAAAAAGTTGCTGTAAATTACTACAACAACACGATCGAAGATACTGAAACGACAGCTGAAAAACTGAGAAACGTATTAAAATTACAGTTTGACGTCGTACCTATTATTTACTTTAACCCGAAAGATAACGGTGGTCATACGATTATGAATTACGCAACAGATAGCAATGCGAAAGTAATCGTAGGAACAGAACAACTTG
>NZ_CAVG010000046.1 GCF_000438455.1 Nosocomiicoccus massiliensis | reverse complement strand
AAAGTTTCAAATGATAACCAACATAGAATGCAATTAACGTAAGTGAAAACATTATAAGTGTGTATAGGATAAGTTTGATATATTGTTTTTCTTTGAACAATTCGTATTGATCTTTTGTAAAGGCAGAATATGTCGTAAATCCGCCTAAAAATCCAACCATCATTAAATCATAATAATCTCCTATAAAAAACGGTATATGAATTATTGTGCCTGCTAAAAATGCGCCAATAATATTGACAATTAGTGTGCCATATAATGACTTAGACATATATATTGTTATCAGATCTCTTATAACTGCACCAACACCTGATAGTAAAATAATAATCAGTAATTTAAACATGGCGCTCACCAACTGACTGTTGCACTTTTAAACCGATTAAAAACATCATGAAACCAAATGTCATTGCACATAATAAATAGATATAAAACATAATGACGTTATTCGCTAATGTCACTGTAAGATGTATGGTCAATGTAGAAAAAGTCGTAAATGATCCGAGGAATCCAGTTATAAAGATTGGTGCATAAATAGTATTATTAAAAACGAGTGTATACGAGCCCGAGTAAAAAAGGACCGACTAAATTGACGATGATTGTAGAAATCATAAAGAAACTGTCAAAATATTGAAGGATCGTATCAATACTAAATCGACATAGTCCGCCTAATGTACCACCTAGAAATACTAAAAACATTCTCTTATTATTCATAAAATTCACCTAATAAATAAAGGATACGGAAGATCCGTATCCTTTATTATATTATTTTTTAAATAATTTTGTTACTGCGAGTCCAGCACCGACTGCTGCAGCAGCAGCTGCACCGACTTTGAACTTTTTATTTGTCGTTACTGATTTAACGAGTAAGTTTAAGTTTTGAGGGCGTTCTGCAAGACGTCTCATGAAGTATGCGTACCAGTCGTTACCGTATGGTACGTAAACTGTCATGTTGTAGCCTTCTTCAACTAATTCGAGTTGATAATCGTTTCTAAATCCGTATAACATTTGGAATTCAAATGAATCGTGTGAAATGTCATTAGCTTCAACGAAATCAATCACGCGGTTAATAATGTTATGGTCATGCGTTGCAATCGAAGTGAAACCTTTACCGTGAGTTAAGTGATATTTAATTAACTCAAAGTAGTTGTTGTCAATATCATTCTTGCTTTGGTATGCGATACTTGGATCTTCTTTGTAAGCACCTTTAACTAAGCGCGTACGGTTATCCTTGTACTTTTCAGCGTCTTCCATACTATCAAATAAGTATGCTTGTAACACTGTACCGACATTGTCGTAATCTTTTAATAACTCATCTAACACATAAAACGTTTTTTCTTTAGAAGCATAGTTCTCCATGTCGATATTTACGAACATGTTATCTGCTTTTTTAGCAGCTTCCATAATTTCACGCATGTTTTGTAAGATGAAGTCATCTCCAAGATTTAAACCAAGTTGTGTTAATTTAACTGAAAAATGTGCATCTAGTTGATTTCTATGAATCGCATCAATCATATCGAGAATTAGATTTTTTTCTACTTCTGCTTGAGCACGGTCTTCAATAAATTCACCAAGGTTATCAACTGTAATAGATAAGCCCTTTTGGTTGAGTTGACGGATTTTTTCAACAGTGTCGTCTGTTTTTGTTCCTCCGACAACGTGTTGAGCACCAAAACGTAATCCCATTTTCTTCGTTGCATCGTTTACTGGTTTAATTTGAGATAAACCAATAAAAAAGTCGCGTAAAACTGCCATTAAAAATTCCTCCAAAATGTATAAAATATAAAAATAATAAGAACTACCCTTTGTAATGTGGAATATGATTGACATACGTTTCGTTAATTCGTGTCATTTCTTGTATGTCTTCATCTGTTAATTGTCGAATCACTTTTGCTGGTCGGCCGAATGCTAAGCTTTTCGGTGGTATTTCAGTATTTGAGGTAACGAGTGAACCTGCGCCAACAAATGCGTTCTCACCAATTACTGCACCGTCTAATATCGTTGAGTCCATTCCGACTAACGCACCACGTTTTACTATACAACTGTGTAATGTCACTCTGTGTCCAATTGTGACATGGTCTTCTAGAGTGAGTGGCATATTTGGAGACTGATGAAGGACCGATTGATCTTGGATATTTGTATAATCTCCAATTATAACCGGTGCAACGTCACCTCGTATTACTGCACCAAACCATACGGAACAATGTGCACCAATTTGAACATCACCGATTATTGTAGCATTCTGAGCAATAAAAGTGCTATCATGAATTTTTGGAACGTGTTCTTTATAGTTTAATATCATTATAAACGCGTCCTTTAACTTTGTTATAATTATATAATATCAAATATTTTACAATATGTAAGGAGGAAAATTATGTGGAAATGGGAAATTGAAAATAAAGCAAAAGGAACTATTGTAATATTACATGACATGATTGAACACCATGAGTATTACATCGACTTAATTTCAAAATTTAATAGTATTGGCTACCATGTGTTAATGGGTGATTTACCAGGCCAAGGACAAACGACACGTATGAATAAAGGGCATGTCGAAGATTTTAAGCAATATATCGAACGTCTCACAGAATGGGTAGATGTAGCCAATCGATATGAACTACCGGTAATCGTTGTCGGACAAGGTTTAGGTGGACTCATATTAGCTGAAGCATTAAAAGAAGAGACGCTTCAAATTGACGGTGCTATATTTTTAAACCCATTATTTACGTTTAAACAATCATTTATAAACCGTAAAAATCTACTAAAATCCTCTATACGATTATCGAGTGACGAATCGAAGTTTAAACTTGGTATCGATATGCCGAGTTTTACATCAGATAACAAATGGTTAGAGCGTTATTCTAAAGATGAGTTACTTACTGAAGAAGTGAGTTATCATTGGTATAGCTTAATGAACGAACGTATGAATAATATAGAAAATGATATGGATTTAATTCATGTAGATGTATTATGCATTCATTCAAATGATAATGACATCATTGATGTGGACCGAAATGTACATATCATAAAAGAAGTGGACACTGATTATTTAAAAATCGTCCGACTGAATAATATTGAACACGGTATTTTCCAAAGAGAAAATATAAACGTGCCATTTTATCATGTCGAACGATTTTTAGAAGATATTCAACATCACATCGGATTCATGGGATAGATCGTCTTCTTTCAATGACTAAAATAAACGGTGCATCATTTTTTTGATTGATGAAGCGGTACATTAAAACGTTAAAAAAGTGTTGGTCGAGTTTTTCTGCATATGATAAGACTGCACGTTTTTCATCTTTTCCGTTTTCATGGCCATGGTAAATCGTAATAATAATACGACCGCCGACGGATAACTGAGATAGTATTGCTTCGATGGCAGTGATTGTTGAATGTGAGAGTGTCGTAATTGTTTTGTTAGCTTTCGGTAAAAAGCCTAAGTTAAACATTGCGACGTCGATATGTTTGTCGACATACTGTAAAACATTCTCATGGCTATCTTGAATTATAGTCAGTTGCTCTAAATTTTTATGATTGGCGATTTTTACTTTCGTCGATTCAATCGCTTCACTTTGTATATCGAATGCATACACTTTACCTTTAGAAATATGGTCGAGTAAAAATGAAGTGTCATTTCCATTGCCACATGTCGCATCTACTGCGATCGAGTGAGGGTGTAGTATATCTAAAGCGAACTGTTTACTTTGGTCTAAAACTCTATTTAGCATAACGGCCTCCAAAATATTACTTAATATATATTATAGTCTAATTTATAGACTATAAGACGTCGTTTTATTTAGAAAAGAAGTTTGCAAAATATAATTAAACGAATTATAATAATTTTAGGAAATAGTAGTAAACGTATGACTTTTAGAGAGTTAGTGGTTGGTGAAAACTAACGTCAAAAATTTACGAACTCGTCCAATAATTACAATGAAAATTCTAAATGAAGTTGCACAATGATGTGAATGCGGGTGGTACCGCGGTCTAATAGATCGTCCCAATGTCTTTTGACATTGGGATTTTTATATAGGAGGAAGAAAATGTCATTTAATCATCGTAAAATTGAAAAAAAGTGGCAAGATTATTGGCTAGATAACAAAACGTTTAAAACGGACACGAGCGATTTTAGTAAAGAAAAATATTACGTGCTAGATATGTTCCCATACCCTTCAGGTTCTGGGCTTCACGTCGGTCACCCAAAAGGGTATACAGCGACTGATATTTTAGCGCGCTATAAGCGTATGAATGGATATAACGTACTTCATCCGATGGGGTGGGATGCGTTCGGTTTACCAGCTGAACAGTACGCAATAGATACAGGAAACGATATTCATGAGTTTAACAATAAGAATATCGATAACTTCCGTCGTCAAATTCAAGAGCTCGGTTTCTCATATGACTGGGATCGTGAAGTAAACACTACAGATCCGAATTATTATAAATGGACACAGTGGATTTTCATCAAACTATATGAAAAAGGACTCGCGTATGTTGATGAAGTACCTGTAAACTGGTGCCCAGCACTTGGTACAGTACTTGCGAACGAAGAGGTCATCGACGGATTATCTGAACGTGGTGGTCACCCAGTGATTCGTAAGCCGATGCGTCAATGGGTCTTAAAAATTACAGAGTATGCAGATCGTTTACTCGAAGATTTAGACGATTTAGATTGGCCTGAATCATTAAAAGATATGCAGCGAAACTGGATTGGTCGTTCTGAAGGTGCACACGTGACGTTTAATGTTAAAGATACTGAAGAAACATTTACAGTATTTACGACACGTCCAGATACGTTATTTGGTTCGACGTATGCAGTGCTTGCACCAGAGCATGATTTAGTTCAAAAAATTACGACAGATGATCAAAAATCTGTTGTCGAAGAGTATGTTGAAAAAGCATCTCATAAATCAGATCTAGAACGTACAGAGCTTCAAAAAGATAAAACAGGTGTATTTACAGGAAGCTATGCTGTGAATCCATTTAGTGGCGAATCGATGCCGATTTTCGTAGCGGATTATGTTCTTGCGTCATACGGAACAGGTGCGATTATGGCGGTTCCTGGACATGACGAAAGAGACTATGAATTTGCTAAAAAGTTTGACTTAGATATTAAACGTGTTGTAGATAGTGATGAGGAACTCCCATTTACTGGTGACGGAAAGCACGTGAACTCTCAATTTTTAGACGGATTAAATAACGAAGAAGCGATTCAAAAAGCAATCGAACAGTTAGAAGAATTAAAAGTAGGTGAAGCAAAAGTAACGTATAAATTACGTGACTGGTTATTCTCTAGACAACGCTACTGGGGAGAGCCGATTCCTATTATCCACTGGGAAGACGGAACTTCAACTGCAGTGCCAGAAAGTGAATTACCATTAGAGCTTCCAAAAATGGACGAAATAAAGCCTTCAGGTACAGGTGAATCACCACTCGCAAACAATGAAGAGTGGCTAACTGTTGTCCGTGAAGATGGTGTTAAAGGTCGTCGTGAAACGAATACGATGCCACAGTGGGCAGGGTCTTGCTGGTATTACATTCGCTATATCGATCCAACGAATGATGAGTTAATTGCAGATCCAGAAAAATTAAAACACTGGCTCTCTGTTGACTTATACGTTGGTGGAGCTGAACACGCTGTGCTTCACTTACTATATGCAAGATTCTGGCATAAGTTTTTATATGACATCGGTGTTGTTCCAACAAAAGAACCATTCCAACAATTATTTAACCAAGGAATGATCCTCGGTGAAGGTAACGAAAAAATGTCTAAATCAAAAGGTAACGTCGTAAACCCAGATGACATTACAAGAAGTCACGGAGCAGACACTTTACGTCTATATGAAATGTTTATGGGACCGTTAGACGCTTCAGTAGAATGGACAACGACAGGTGTAGACGGTGCGAGACGATTTTTAGACCGCGTATGGAGATTATTAATTGACGAGGACAACAATGTAAAAGAAACGGTTGTCGATAAAGAAACGCCTAAACTCGATAAAGTGTACAACGAAACAGTTAAAAAAGTCACAGAAGACTATGATAATATGCATTTCAATACGGCGATTTCTCAAATGATGGTATTCGTAAATGAAGCATATAAAGTTGATGAAGTGTCACTTGATTATGCGAAAGGTCTCGTAAAACTATTATCACCAATCGCACCACACATCTCTGAAGAGTTATGGGAAAAACTTGGTGAAACAGATACGATTACGTACGCAGAGTGGCCAACATTTGACGAGTCAAAACTTGTCGAAGATGAAGTAGAAGTACTCGTACAAGTACTTGGAAAACCAAAAGCGCGTATTATGATGGATCCAACATTAAGTAAAGAACAAGTAGAAGAAATTGCCTTAAACGATGAAAAGGTAAAAGAAGCGATTGAAGGTAAAACGGTTCGAAAAGTAATCGTCGTACCTGGAAAACTTGTAAATATAGTGGCGAATTAAAATAATTCGTTATTAAAATATAAACTGCGTCTACGATTTTTATCGTGACGCAGTTTTTTGTTTTGTAAATTTTGATTTTCAAAATAATTATGAAGGTAGGTCTAAATTTTTCTAGCTAAAAACTTTTTAAAATATACGATACCGATAAACAATGCAGTCATCATGAGAAAGGGGAGTAGTGTTGTCAACATAATATCACTCCTAATAATTATGTAATCACTTTCATTATACTGCATCATTAAGTAAAAGAAAATAATTTTTAGTATAAACTAAAAAAACCTCATACAATGATGAGGTTTTCCTAAAGTTAATCTTCTTTGATTTCAGCATCCAGCATTTGCTGTTTTAATGATTGATCATAGAAAGCGAGACTGTATTGAGCATAACTAGTAATGAATGGATTTTCGAGTTCTGTATACACAAATAGCTGTTCGATGACACTCGTCGTTAAATGATTTAGTGCTTCGGTACGGAATTTTTTATTTAACACTTTAGATAAAATTAAAATGTTGCTTTTTATGAGGTGATCGAGCACTTTCACTAGACCATCGTAATACTCATTATGATCAAAAGGTAATGCTTTAATGATATGTGTTTCTCTTTCAACATACTCATCTAATGAGCGTAGTACTTTTTCATGAATATCTTTTTGTGCATCTGTGTAGTTATATGTGCCAAATTTATCGGGTGTCGATCTGAAAAGCGCATGCATTGCGTAATAGTCATCTAACGGTATCTCTTCATTATCTTCATTGATACGATATGAAACGACTTGTTCATAACTCATCGCAAGAAGCATATGTTCCACATGGTTTTGAATGAGTTTATTTAAATGCTCTGGTTGAATCGTTTTATTTTTAACGATTGAAGATTCTAGAAACTTTAAGCGTCCCATCGTTTCTTTCATGAGTGGTAATATATGTTGTTCTCTATATTCAAGAGATGAATAATTTGGTGATTTTTTTAATTCTTTCATTGTATACCTTCCTTAATTTGTGTTTTGCCCTGCGTGCTGTCCTGCGACGTATCCAGTAACTAATGCACTTGTGATGTTATACCCTCCAGTATAGCCATGGATATCTAATACTTCGCCAGCAAAGTGTAAACCTTTTATTATTTTACTTTCCATTGTTTTCGGGTCAATTTCTTTTAAGTGGACACCGCCACCTGTGACAAACGACTTTTCTATCGGTTGTGTTCCGTTTACTTTAAATTGAAATGATTTTAAAAAATTTAAAATTTTGTTTTTCGATTCGTTATCAAAATTATGTCCAGTCATCGTTTTATCTAACTTTAAATGATTAAACATAAAATCGACATATCTATTTTCGATAAATTGTTTTAATACGTTATGAACGGCTTTATCTTTATTTGCTTTGACATCAATATCAATTTTTTGTCGTAAGTCATGACTCGATAACTCTGGAAAATAATCTAGTTCCATCATAACAGTTTCTGTCTTCTGTTTTTCAAGTTCTTTAATTACAAACTGACTACAACGTAACGCTGCAGGTCCAGTAATTCCAAAATGAGCAAATAACATATCCATTTGATGTGAAATTCTTGGTTTCCCGTTTTTCTTTAAAACTGATAGTGTCACGTTTTTTAAACTTAAACCTTTTAAGTCTCCAGATTTTATAAAAGGTTCGTTACTTAAAATTGGCACTTCTGTTGGAAATAGTTTTGTCACTGAGTGTCCAAGATTTTTAGCGAATTTAAATCCATCTCCAGTAGATCCCGTGTGGGGTACACTTTTTCCGCCGGTTGTAATGATAATATTATGGCTTTTAATTGTCTTGCCATCTGTTAATGTAACACCTGTGATTGAAGCATTATCATGAAGAATCTCCTTCACTTCGGTATTTAATAATAATTCGACGTGTTGATCGTTTAAACGATTTAAAAAGACTTGTAAAACATCTTTAGCTTTATTTGAAACAGGAAACATTCTACCGTGGTCTTCTTCTTTTAATTTGACACCGTGCGACTCTATAAATTGTATGATGGATTGATTATCAAATATAGAAAACGGTCCGTATAAAAATTTACCGTTACCTGGTATGTTTTGAATGATCTCTTCGTACGGTAGGTTATTCGTAACATTACAACGCCCACCGCCTGAAATTAGTAGCTTTTTACCGAGTTGTTTATTTTTTTCGATGAGTAATACTTTTTGATTGTTTTGACTTGCAGCGACAGCCGCCATTATACCGGATACGCCGCCACCGATAATTATCGTATCGTACATCGTGTTTCACCTCAATTGATTTAAAAAAACGAATGAATCTATTATAATATAGCTTAATGATTATGTAAGAAGGTTTTTAAATGTCAAATTCAAATCAAAAAATGTTTAGAAGTACGCTGTTCTTGTCTTCAGCGAGTCTAATCACACAATTTTTAGGAATGATTTATATCATTCCATTTTATAGCATCATGGGTGGAGAAGAAAATCTAGCACTATACGGATATGCGTACACACCATATACTATCATGCTTTCAATCGCATCAGCTGGTGTGCCGGGTGCTGTTTCAAAATTCGTTGCAAAGTATAATTCTCTCGGTGCATTTCAAACGACGCAAAAACTCTATCGTTCGAGTCTTGTCGTTATGTTAGTGTCTGGGTTGATTTGCTTTCTGGTACTGTATTTACTCGCACCTGTCATTGCTGATATTCAGCTCGCGGCATCTTCAGATGGTGAGCACGTATGGGGACACGATGAAATTACAAATATTATTCGTGTCGTCGCATTTGCAGTAATCGTCGTTCCGTTTATGGCGACGTGGCGCGGTGTCTTCCAAGGATTTGAATCATTTGGTCCAACAAGTGTTTCATCAGTTGTAGAACAAGTTGTACGTATCACAGTCGTTTTAGTCGGTTCATACGTTGTGATTCGCGTGATGGGTGGAACGATTCAACAAGGGAACCAAATCGCTGTATTTGCTGCTTTTATCGCAGCAATAGGTGCAATAATTACACTAGCAGTATTTTGGTTTAAACGTAAAAAATTGATTGAAGCTTCTCTTAAAGAAGATAAAACGGGTATTACATTATCTTATAAAGAAATGTATAAAGAGATTATTTTATCTGGTATACCATTTGTCGTCATCGGTATTACGTTTCCAATGATGATGTTTATTGACCAATTGACACATAATAACGCACTCGCAATTGTAGGGGTACCGTCAAACGTGCAAGATGCATGGTTTGGAATGTTAAATATTACGACACAAAAACTCGTTATGATTCCAGTCAGTTTAGCTGTGTCGTTTTCAATTACGATCTTGCCGTTTATAACGAAAAGTTTTCAGCAAAAGAAGTTTAACGAACTCGAGCATCAAGTAAGTACGATGTTGTTACTTCAACTGACATTAGTCGTACCCGCAGCAGTCGGTATGATGATTATGGCAGTGCCGTTATATACATCATTTTATAGTTTTAGTGAAATGGGCATTAAAATTTTAACGATTTATGCACCAGTTTGTATTGTGATTTCTGTATTTAGTATGACGGCATCTATCGTCCAGGGAATAGAGAAACAAAAGTTTAATGTGCTTGTAGTGTTACTCGTCTTAGTCATTAAAGCAGCACTAAACTTCCCACTAATTATGTACTTCCACACTGTTGGTGCAGTTATTTCAACACTCATTGCGCTATTTTGTGGAGTGATGTTCAATTTCTTTATCATTAAAAAGTATGGAAGATTTAGTTTTAGAAAAATATTAACACCGATGTTAGAAATAGTTCTATACAGTTTAATTATGCTTCTAGCTGTAGAGATTGTGTATGGATTATTTGTTTTATCATTAGATATTACAGTAAGAAGAAATGCGATTATAACTCTTGCGACGTGTGTCAGTGTCGGAGCGTTCATTTATTTAGTGGTTATATTTAAATCCGGTCTAGCGGACAGAGTACTTGGTGAACGTGCAAATAAGATTCGAAGTAAGGTGAGATTCTTATGAGACTCGATAAATATTTAGCGCATGCAAATTTTGGTTCTAGAAAAGAAGTTGGAGAATTGATCAAAAGTGGTCGTGTCAGTGTAGGGGAAAAAACCGTTAAAGACAGAAAATTTAAAGTAAAAGACGACGATGAAGTTAGAGTCGATGGTTTTTCAGTCGTATTAGAAGAGTATATGTACTTTATGTTAAACAAACCACAAAATGTGATTTCAGCGACTGAAAGCTTTGAGCATGAGACAGTTATTGATTTAATCGATCACCCTCAGTATCGTGAATTATTTCCCGTTGGTCGTCTCGATATCGATACGACAGGACTGCTTATCATCACCAATGATGGGAAGTTAAGTCATCAATTACTAAGTCCGAAAAAAGAAGTATTTAAGACGTACTATTGTAAACTAAAACATGGTGTATCAAAGTCAGATATTACTTTTTTAGAAACAGGTATACCGTTAAAAGACTTCACGACAAAACCTGCCAAAGTTGAAGCCATCGAAGAGGATGAAGTTCTTTTATCAATTTCAGAAGGTAAATTTCACCAAGTGAAGCGTATGTTTAAATATTTAAATAACGAAGTACTCGAGTTAAAACGAGTTAAGTTTGGAAATCTAGTATTGGATGAGACACTCGAAGCGGGCGAATATCGACGCTTAACAGAAGATGAATTAACGGATTTAAAAAATTTAATTTAAAAAACGTTTATAAAAAACACCATCGGGTATGTAATAAGTAGTTGAGAGACTAATTACAACGAAGAGGTGTTTTTTATTATGAAGAAATTATTCAAAAGAGTGTTACAGTTAGCAGCAGTTGTTGGTGTAGGTTACGCAGTTAAAAAATTAGCAGATAACGAAGAAGCGGTAAAACGTGAAATAGAAAAAGCAAAAGAAGATCCAAAAGGATATGCTAAAAATGTTCAAGATTCGGCGAGTGGCAAAGTCGATGAACTTGCTGAAAAGGCAAAAGGCACTGTCGACAAAGTTAAAAATGAAGCAGTAGACTTCCAAAACAAAGCTTCTAAAGACTTAAATGAGTTAAAAGACAACGCAAATGACGTTAAAGATCAAGTAGCTGATAAAGTAGATGACGTAAAAGCACAAGTCAACGAAAAAGTTGAAGATGTGAAAGATAAAGCTGAAGACGTGAAAGACAAAGCTCAAGATAAAGCTGAAGAAGTGAAATCTAAAGCTGAAGATAAAGTCGATGAGGCTAAAGATAAAGCTGAAGACGTGAAAGACAAATCCGAAGACGTGAAAGAAGACGTCGATTCAAAAAAAAGGAAGTTAAAGAAAAAGTAGAAGATAAAAAGGACGAAGTGTACACGACTCCTGATTCTACAGCTGAACAGAGCACGAAAGGTTCTAAAGCAGTCCTTGCAGACGAAGGTGGATTAGCTGCTAATGAAGTTAAAAAAGAACAACAAAAAGCCAAAAATGAAAATTCAGTAAAGAATACTGAAAAAGAATTTGATAAATACGACAAGAAGCAAGGCAACAAAAAGGACTATGAAGTTGTGGATGAAGAAGGAAAATTCGATAGCAACCACAACGTACACATCGTAAAAGAAGATAAGTAATCGGACACACCCTAAAACAAATGTTTTAGGGTGTTTTTTCATCTTAAAATGCGTGGTGTTTGTGTGAGGTTAATTAAATGAGCTAGATTGATGCTGTATTTTACAATAACGAATGAATTTGGTTGAAATCTGTTAGATATAATAGGATATTAACAAAAATCGGATTCCATGTGCAAAATATGTTAGATAAAAATTATAATTAATAAAAATTGAGGCGTGGGATCTCAATTTGTTAAATAAA
>NZ_CAVG010000045.1 GCF_000438455.1 Nosocomiicoccus massiliensis | reverse complement strand
TATCAGGATATTTAACAAAAATCGGATCGAAGACCCGAAATATGTTAGATAAAAAATTATAATTAACAAAAATTGAGACGCAATACCTAAATTTGTTAGATAAATCGATATATCTAACAGAATCCAAAAATTTTTGTTAATTATATCCACAAGAAAATACACTAATACACTTTAACTGCGAATAAACATCAATTCAGCGCCAAAAATAGCACATACCCCATCCAATTCACAAAAATACAATTCATATTGCGTTCATATTCACTCTATATAGTTTGAATTAAAGGTAAAACACATTTGGAGGCAATTATGAAGAGTTATAGTAAAACGTTATTAAGATTTTCTGCAGCTTTCGGACTGATGGGTGCATTTATGGGTGCACATATGGCGGGCTCTGGCGGTTATGAACTTCGCCCGATCCACGCACATATTTTAGTCGTCGGATGGCTAAGTTTATTTTCTTTCGCGATGTATTATAGAGTATTTCATCAAAAAGAAAGTTTTCTTGCGAAGTTACATGTATGGACGGCAATCATTGGGACTGTTGGGTTAACACTCGGTATGTGGTTCCAGTTTGTGAATCCATTTAGTTTCCCGGATACTGTATCACTCATTATTTATATTATCGGTGGATCAGTTTTATTGATTAGCTATATACTATTCTTTGTTTTAACTTTAATGAATAAAGAATAATTCTTATCCTTTAGCATGTGCTAAAGGATTTTTTATTGTATGAGAACTTTTATTTAGTATAATAATGACAAATAGAAAGGAGTAGTTGTATGAATTTCAATGAAATTGTAAATCAGTATAAAGATAAAATACTGGAGGATTTAAACGGTCTTCTTTCGATTGAAAGTGTTCGTACAGAAGCTAAGCCAGATGCACCTGTCGGTGAAGGACCGAAAGAAGCATTAATGTATATGCTTTCTTTAGGTGACCGTGACGGGATGGCTACGAAAGTTGTAGATAATTTAGCAGGACATATTGAACTCGGGAGCGGTGAAAAGTTATTCGGTATTCTAGGACATGTTGACGTCGTTCCTGCTGGAACAGGATGGGACTCTAATCCGTTTGAACCAGTTATTAAAGATGACATCATTTATGCGCGCGGTGTCCAAGACGATAAAGGACCAACTATCGCAGCTTATTACGCAATGAAGATTTTAAAAGATCTTGAGGTACCATTAAATCAGCGTGTTCGTTTAATCATAGGTACGGACGAAGAATCTGATTGGTTATGTACAGATGCATATTTTAAAAATGAAGAAATGCCAGATTCAGGATTTGCACCAGACGCTGAGTTTCCAGTCATTCATGGTGAAAAGGGTATTACGACGTTTGACCTCGTGTTTAAAAGCGATGAAGATGCGTATGGGGATACTGTACTAAATACATTCACGTCAGGTGATCGATACAATATGGTTCCTGAATCAGCGACGGCGACTCTCACTGTAAAAGATGTTGAAAAATTAAAACAGTCATTTGAATCGTTTTTAGATGAGATGCAATTAAAAGGTGACTTCACTGAAGACAGCAACAAAGTAAATATTACTGTGTTCGGAAAAAGTGCACACGGTTCAACACCAATTGAAGGTAAAAATGCAGGAATAGAATTACTACGTTTCTTAAAAGTCATTCCAATCGACGCACGTGCACATAAGTTCGTGTCATTTTACGACAGATATATTGAAGACAATTATGACGGTAAATTATTTGATATGGACTTTAACCATGACGAAATGGGTGAAACATCAGTCAATACAGGAATCATTCGTTATGATTTAAACGATAAAAGTTATTTCGGTGTGAACTTACGCTATCCAATGGGAATGGACTTTAAAGCGTCACTAAACGCACTTAAAAACGATGTAGAAGCATACGGTGTTTCAATCGAAAACGTCAATGATCAAGTACCGCATTATGTCGAAAAAGATTCTCCGCTCGTTAAAGTGTTAACTGAAACATATCGTAAACATGTCGATGATGACACAGAACCATTCACAATCGGTGGAGGAACGTATGCGCGTGTACTAAAAAACGGTGTAGCGTACGGTGCGATGTTTAAAGATACAAAAGATACAATGCACCAAGCAAATGAGCAAATGAAAGTAGAAGAACTCTTATTAGCAACAACGATCTATTTAGAAGCACTATATGAAATTCTAGTAAACGGTAAATTAGAAAAATAATATTTATGATAGACAGACGATCGGTCTGTCTATTTTTATTAATTTTTTAAAGCGTGTTAAATCAGAACGTACATTCGTTTAACAAGACTTAACTTTAATTAACAAAAAAATAACATTTATAACATTGGTCGCTTAAGCACTTATTAATTAAGATATAACAGCAGTTGGCAAAATATAGCGTCATTTTTACCTTGAATTTAGTTATGAAAGTGGATAGTATTTTAAATACAACTAATCGTGCGCTAATTAAAAAATTTACTTAGCGCTTTTTTTAATGAAACGTTTATGAAAAGAAAGTGAGGTGAACACGGTGGAGCATTTTTATCAGCTAGGGTGGACGTTAGACCCTATTGGTGGCTCGTCTAGTGATGCGTATAAGGCAGAGATTAATGGCGACAAATTCTTTTTAAAACGTAATACAAGTCCGTTTATCACGATGCTATCAGTAGAAGGAATCGTACCTAAACTCGTTTGGACAAAACGAATCGAAACAGGGGAAGTTGTTACCGCTCAACATTGGAAAAACGGTAGATGTTTAACCGATGAAGAAATGAACTCTGACCGTGTCGCTTCACTTATGCGTAAAATTCATTCGTCGGATAAATTACTAAACACGCTAGAGCGTCTCGGGATGCAACCGATGTTACCAGAATTATTATTAAACAGAATCGAATCCTCACTTTCACCAAAAATTAACGCACATAAAACAGTAAGAAAAGCGATCAAATATTTAAATAATAAAATTCCACATATCGATTCTGAATTTTGTAGAGTATGTCACGGAGATGTCAATAATCAAAACTGGTTGTTATCTGATGAAGATGAACTATTTTTAGTAGACTGGGAAGGGGCGATGATCGCCGACCCTGCAATCGATATCGGAATGATTCTTTATACGTATGTCGATTTTAAAGATTGGAAAAATTGGCTATCTAAATACGGAAAATCACTCGATCATGATTTCAGACAGCGTATGAAGTGGTATACACTCATTCAATGTTTAACGATGATTCAGTGGTACGAAGACCGTAAAAGATATAAAGAAATGAATCATTGGATTATTTTCTTAAATGATATTTTAGAGAAAGATATGATGGTATAGAGGTAAGTACATTGAGAATGCGAAACAAGCCATGGGCGATGGACTATTTAACTGAAAATAGTCATATCGTCGACGTAGATGGTACATATAAAACAAAAATTAAAGAGTACTTTGGTAATGATAACGACATTCATATCGAAGTCGGTACTGGAATGGGTCAGTTTATAACGACTCTTGCAAAACAAAATCCACATATTAACTATGTCGGAATTGAAATTGAGAAAAACGTACTCATTCGTGTTTTAGAGAAAGTGTTAGAAGAAGGACTGACAAATGTCCGCTTGCTTTTATATGATGCGAATCTATTAGATGAGTATTTTAATAAAGATGAAGTGTCTAAATTATATTTAAACTTCTCTGATCCGTGGCCGAAAAAACCGTCACGAAAAGAGACGTCTCACGTATAAATCATTTTTAAAACAATATAAATCTATTTTAAAAGATGATGGAGTATTGCAATTTAAAACTGATAATAGAGGATTATTTGAATATAGTTTAGTTTCATTAAATAATTTTAAAACGGAATTTCTAGAATTAAACTTAGATTTACATGCAGATGAAGATGAGGATAACATTCGAACTGAGTATGAAGAAAAGTTCAGTCAAAAAGGATTTAATATATATAAAATAGTTGTAAAATTTTAGCACCTTAAGAAAGGTGCTTTTTTCATAGTTCCGGTAATTACAATTGTTTGATAAAATGGATAATAATAAAACATGAAGATTACTGAACAGTAATCTCCATGATTTCACCAGTGTACTTATTCGCTGTGAAGTTGTACTTTTGAAGTTTGTCGCCTTGTTCAACGTGAACGACACCATTTAGTACTTTCTTATCTTGACCAAAGCTTTCATTGTTAGAATTGTTATAGTCAACAGATACAAAAGAAATGCCGTCAAATTGTAAGTAAAGATTATCTAAGACCTTGTCAACATTGATTGTACGTCTAGCGATGACATATAGTACAACAGGTACAATTGTTACAACGCTTAAGACAATTGTCCAAAAAGTTCGTTTTGACATTATGGTAGCCTCCCTTTCTGTTAGTCTACCATAATCAACAATAAATATAAATTTAGAAGGGAAGTTTTTTCAGATGGAAATCAGTCAAAAAACACTACAACGAATGAAAGAGTTAACGGAACTTCACGGCGCTCCTGGCTTTGAAGATTTAGTGCGCAATTATTTACGTGAGAATTTTGAAGCGTTTGGCGTCGAATATATTAATGACGGTTTAGGCGGCATTTTTGCTGTTAAAAATTCAAAAAATGAAAACGCTCCTAACGTTTTAGTTGCAGGTCATATGGATGAAGTAGGATTTATGGTTACTGAAATTACAGATAATGGATTTTTAAAGTTCACACCACTTGGTGGGTGGTCTGAAGACGTATTACTCAGCCAAAAGATGTCGGTGAGAACTAGTGATAATAAAGAATTAACAGGTGTAATCGGCAGTGTGCCAATTCACTTTAGACGTGGAGAGTCTAAAGACTCAGGTACAAAAATTAAAGATATGTTGTTAGATGTTGGCGCAGACTCTAAAGAGGAAGCACTTGAGATGGGTGTAAATATCGGGGATTCAATCGTGCCAAATGTTCAATTTGAACAACTTACTGAAAATAAATTGTTAGCAAAAGCATGGGATAATCGATACGGTTGTTTAATCGCTTTAGAAGTGCTTGAAGCGCTAAAAGATGTTGAACTTGATTGTAACTTATATATCGGTGCGAATGTTCAAGAAGAAGTTGGTTTAAGAGGAGCTAAAGCGAGCGCGAATTTAATTCAACCAGACGTTGCATTTGTCGTTGACTGTTCACCAGCAAACGATATGCTCGGTAAAAAAGATGATCTCGGTAAACTTGGTGAAGGTACATTACTTAGAATTAAAGACGGTACGATGATTCTTGGCAAACCGATGAGAGATTACTTACTTCAAACTGCAGATAAGCACGATGTGAAATATCAATATTATTTATCTCCAGGTGGAACAGACGCTGGAAGCATTCACGTGTCTAATAACGGAGTGCCAAGCGCGGTCGTTGGAATTTGTTCAAGATATATTCACACGAACCATTCGATTATTCATAAAAATGACTACTTAGAAGCGAAAAAGTTTTTAATTGAACTTGTAAAAGGGATTAATAGTGAAAAAGTTAAGGAGTTAAGAGGGTGAGGGGACTGTTAAAGCGTTGGTTCATCGACGGGATGAGCTTTATGGCGCTCGGTCTATTTTCTTCTTTACTCATTGGCCTAATTATTAAAACGATTGGGACATATATCCCAGCACTCAGTGGTTTAATTCCCGTTGGGGAACTTGCGATGAGTTTAACTGGTGCAGCAATTGGTGCGAGTATCGCATACGGATTAAAAGCACATCCACTCGTCGTGTTTTCAGCAGTGACAGTCGGGTATAGTGCGTATGAGTTCGGAGGCGTAGCTGGAAGTTTTATTGCGGTTTTAGTCGCAACTGAAGTATCAAGACTATATGCCGGTCGAACGAAATTAGATATTTTGATTTCTCCAATTTTCACGATTATTATTGGATTTTTAGTCGGTAAATTTGTCGGTCCATTTATATCAAAATTAATGTTATCGCTCGGTTCGTTTGTGAACTTTGCGGTTGAGCAAAATCCATTTATTATGGGTATGCTCGTCGCATTAGTATTTGGAATTACATTAACAGCACCTATTTCTAGTGCTGCATTAGCGGTAATGATTGACATTAACGGACTTGCAGCAGCTGCAGCAGCGGTTGGATGTTGCTGTCATATGGTCGGTTTAGCACTGATGAGTTATAAAGATAACGGATCATCAGGGGTGTTATCGATTGGCTTAGGAACTTCGATGTTACAAGTAGCGAATATCATTAAAAATCCGTGGATTATATTACCACCGTCAATAGCGAGTGTGATTATCGCACCGATTATGACAGTGTTTTTCCCGATGCAAAACAATAGTGCAGGTGCAGGTATGGGAACGAGTGGACTCGTTGGTCAAATCATGGCAATTGAAACGATGGGGCCAAGTATGACAACATATATAATGATAATCATATTCCACATACTACTTCCAGGTGCAGTAACGTATGCATTTTATAAGTTATTCATGAGTATGAAACTTATTAAACCTGGAGATCAAGTACTTAATTTAGGGAATCAATAACGGAGGCATTTCATGAATGTTACTGAATTAAAAGATAAAGTATTAAAAAAACTCGATGAAACGGATCTACAATACGACAGTCGTTTCAATCGAAAAGAAGAAATTTTAAGAATTGAACGCCAAGATAACCATAAAGGAGTGGACGTTCAACTAAACAAATTACTTCAAAAAGCAACGAAATCTGAAGAAATCATCGATGAAATTGTCTACTACGTATCTGAAACTTTAACGCGTATGGCAGATACGAATGAAGTGACAAATCAAGGAATGATTTATCCAGTTGTACGTAGTACAAGTTTTCCAAAAGAAGCAAAAGACGGTAAGAAATTCATATACGATGAGCATACTGCAGAAACAGTTATTTTTTACGCACTCGACCATGGACGTTCATACGAGTTAATCGATGAATCATTACTTGAAACTTTAGGTCTTACAAAAGAAGCGCTAAAAGAAAAAGCATTTAATAATTTAAAGACACTTGACATCAAGTATAAAAAAGAAACGGTTCAAGAAAATGATTTTTATTTCATAAGTCATAGAGACGGTTATGATGCATCGAGAATTTTAAACGAAGAATTTTTAAATAATTTTCATAGCAAACTAGAAGGCGAAATGATGATTGGTTTACCACATCAAGACGTGTTAATTATCGTCGACGTTAAAAATGAAGTCGGCTATGATATTATGGCTCAAATGATGATGCAGTACTTTGCAGAAGGTTTAACACCAATTACGAGCTTAAGCTTTAGCTATCGTCATAAAAAATTAGAACCGGTATTTATTCTCGGTAAAGCAAAGAATTATAATAAAAACAAAAAGTAATAAGGTGAATTTAAATGAAGTTAACTTATAACAAAAACATTGGAGATGTCCTTCTCGTATCATTAAAGGGAAGCGATAATTTCGAAACGAAAGATTTCGACGGGTATACAGCGATTGTCGATAACGATGAGTTACTCGGTTTAAATATATTTAAAGCAAGTGAAACATTTACAGAAGAAGAACTTAAAGAGTTAAACGAAGAGCCAATCGTAGAAAAAATTAATGAAATTATCAAGGATGATCTCGGTGAAATCAATCCAGATTTATCACCAAAATTCGTGGTCGGATATGTAAAAGAATGTAAACCACATGAAGATGCAGATCGATTAAACGTAACGACTGTAGACGTTGGTGATGAAGAACTACAAATCGTCTGTGGTGCACCAAACGTCGACAAAGGACAAAAAGTTGTCGTCGCTAAAGTCGGTGCTTTTATGCCGAACGGATTATATATTAAACCATCTGAACTTCGAGGTGTGAAATCAAATGGGATGATTTGCTCTAAAAAAGAGTTAAACCTAGAAGATGACGGAGTAAGAGGTATTTACGTATTAGACGATAATTACGAAGTTGGTCAACCGTTTTTTAAATAATAGGAGGGGATTAGGATGCGTAGAAGATCAAGGAATAGATTTCAAGATCGAACATTTAGCAATCAGACGATCGATGATATGAAATTGAATAAACGTTTTCCTTTTCCATTTGAGTTATCTGAAGAAGAAAAAGACATTCCGAAACAAGAGGAGAAACAAGAGTCTCGTTATACTGAAAGACGTACGGTAAAGCGTCCTTCGAGTCAAACGATTACGAAAGCACGCGTCGTACCTTCAGCAATTCATGGAACGAAGAACCCGTATCGCCGTGAATATGATGAAACTGCAGAATATAGACGAAAATTTGAACACCATCAATCTCCAATTATTCGGGATATCGTTAAAAAGCGTAAAGAAAAAGAAGAGAAAGAACGTCTACGTAAAGAACGATTAAAACAAGAACGTAAAGTTGAAGAGAAGAAGCGTCCAATCGAAACGAAGCAACCTGAAACCACAAACAAAGAAAAAGCATTACGAGTTCAAACTGAACGTAAACTCGGCCCAAGCAAGACGCTTCCGCCGATTAGTATATTAGGCAAAGAACAAGATCAAAACTTCGTTAAACATGATGACGAAAACCTTGAGTCTATAAATGCAATTATTAAACAGGTGGGTATAGAAGGAAAAGTAGTTGAATACTTTTCAAACGGTATCGTTGGTTCTTATTCGATTCAACTTGATAGACATTTTAAATTATCAAAAATTGAAGATGTGAAAGCTCAGTTAGAGGGTGCCTTAAATAAAAAGGTGCGTATTATTACTGAAGTGCTCGGAAATAATAACATTCAAATTGAATTCCCACTGGAAAAACCAAGCGAAATTTATTTTAAATCTCTATTTTTAAACAGTAGTTTAAAATTAAGAAAAAATGACTATAGATTTGCAC
>NZ_CAVG010000044.1 GCF_000438455.1 Nosocomiicoccus massiliensis | reverse complement strand
ATAGATTTGCACTTGGTAAAACAGTGGATAATCGTATTTTTACGTATGAGTTAAGAAAAGCTGGCCATATTTTAATATACGGTAACGAAGAAAAAAGAACGGAAATTATTAACAGTATGCTCGTCTCGTTATTCATGAATCATAATAGTGACGCATTTCAATTTAAAGTGATTTCTGATTCGAAAGACTACGATACTTTCAATTCACTCCCTCATTCGTTTAGTGAAAGAAAATCAGTATACGATACTGATGCATTTAATGATATAATAGATGAGTTAAATAGCAGAAACATTCAGTTTAGAAGGGCACATGTGCGTAACATTCAAAGTTTTAACACACGTGTGAAGCAAGAATCGAGAAAGAGTACGATAGTTATATATATTGACGATTTTGATAGAATACTTGAGAGAAACAACCCTGAAGTGATTCGACATATATTACAAATTCTTAAGCAAGGTAAAGCATTAGGCATACATTTAGTAATGAATCACACGAAAACTGACGTTGGAATTAGATACCAACTTCTGAGTTTAATGCAAACAAAAATTTCTTATTACGATGAGAAAAGTAGTGTTATTGATGGTGCGGATAAGTTATTTGAGGGCAATGATTGTCTCGTCACAATTAGTACTTCAAACCGACCAGTACGCCTGAACATGAGTACAGTAAAAGCGGAAGTTTTAAGCAACATCATCAACTACTTATCAGATAGAAGCGATGAAAGTAAGGTGTAATTGTGAAGAAGTATCACTTCATTGGAATTAAAGGTGCAGGGATGAGTGCACTTGCACAAGTTCTTTTTGATATGGGTCACGAAGTTCAAGGATCAGACATAACGAGTGAAGTTTTCACGGAGTATCAATTAAAGAAAAAAGGAATTAAAATATTACCATTTTCTGAAGATAATATAGTCGAAGGATTTACGTATATTGCAGGTAACGCATTTAACGATGACCATGAAGAGATTAAAAAAGCACTTGAAACTGGATATCCGGTCATCCGCTATCATAAATTCTTATCAGAATTTATGAAAGACTATACGTCAATTGCAGTCACGGGATCACATGGAAAAACATCGACAACAGGTTTACTCAGTCACGTCATGAATGGCGATAAAGAAACGACGTATTTAATTGGAGACGGTACAGGTGTTGGTAAAAAAGAAGCGGATTACTTTGCATTTGAATCGTGCGAATATCGTCGTCACTTTTTAGCGTATCATCCAGACTATGCAATTATAACGAATATCGATTTTGATCACCCAGATTATTTTAAAGATGTTGAAGACGTCGTCAGTGCGTTTCAGTCGATGGCAAACCAAGTGACAAAAGCAGTAGTTGCGTATGGAAATGATCCATATATCAATGAAATAAAATTGGATGTTCCGATGTATACGTATGGTATCGATGGTGACTATACAGTCGAAGCTCGAAATGTAGAAGTGTTAGATAACGGCACTTCATTTGATTTATACATTGAAGGCGAATATAAAGATAATTTTATTATTCCGTTATATGGTGATCATTTAATTTTAAATTCACTTGCTGTCATTACAATTTGTTATTTAGAAGGTTTTGATTTCGAGAACATTAAAAGTGCATTCTTAACATATGGTGGCGTTAAGCGACGTTTTTCAGAGACGAAATTTAAAAGCTATATCGTCGTGGATGATTACGCGCACCACCCGAAAGAAATTGAAGCAACGCTCGAAACAGCACGAAAAAAATATAAAAATCACCAGGTTGTTGCGGTATTCCAACCACATACTTTCTCTAGAACAGAAAAGTTTTTAAATGAATTTGCAGACAGTTTAAAAGAGGCGGATAAAGTCTATATCGTAGATATTTTTGGTTCTGCGAGAGAACAAAGTGGCAATTTATCGAGTGAAGATTTGGTGAAATTAATACCCGGTTCAAAATTATTAACAGAAGCAAAAATTAAAGAGCTCGATCAATATGAAGATAGTGTCATTATCTTTATGGGTGCAGGGGATATTCAAAAGTACGAAAAAAGATTTACAGAACTTATCTCTTAAACATGTTTACAATGAATTGAATTCGGCTATTAATAAGTTATACACATAAGAACATTAACGGAGGCGTTATTTATGGATTGGAGTATTTTAGGGTGGATTGCACTCGTAGTTGCTGCAGTTGGATTTTTAGTAGCATGTATTGCAGTAGCTGTCGTTTTACTTAGTGTTAAGAAAAACTTAGATTACGTTGCAGAAACACTCGATGGATTAGATGGACAAATTCAAGGGATTACACGTGAGTCAACTGACTTATTACACAAAAGTAATCGTCTAGTTGAAGACGTACAAGGTAAAGTTGAAAAATTAAACTCAGTCGTTGATGCAGTTCAAGGTGTTGGATATTCAGTTCAAAACCTAAACACATCAGTAGATAGAGTGACAAATTCAATTACGACTAACATCTCAGAAAACGAAGAGCAAATTGCACAAGTTGTACAATGGTCAAACGTTGCAATGGAACTTGCTGATAAATGGCAACAACGTCAGCGTCGTAACAATGCGATAAAAGGTCGCTACTAAGCGAGGGATGTTAAATGGAAAAGTATGACAGAGATCGACATACACATGGTATAAAACCGTATAGTCCTCCAAAACAGAAGACTAAAAAAGGTTTACCACTCGGACTTATTTTCGGAATGATTGTTGGATCAATTTTAGGTCTATTCTTAGCACCAAAATCAGGGCAATCACTTCGTGAAGATTTAAAAGATCCAAAAGGTGTATTTGAAGATCAAAAAGATAAAATTGTCGACAAAGTCAAAGTGAAAAAAGCAGAACTCGAAGAAGTTAAGCGTATTAAGGACTCAGATGAGGACTTAATGGCAGCTCAAAAACGTGCTATTCGAGAAGATGTTAAAGATGGATATGTAAACAAAGACAGTGTTGATTTATCTAATTTATAAAGTTCAGCGTTTATGCTGAACTTTTTTGATGTTTATTGTTAAATTATTTACATTCTCATTCATTTTCTGTTATGATTATCAATAAACAAAAACGTTTTCATGGGAGGAAAATAAAACATGGCAATTACGATTTATGATGTTGCAAGAGAAGCGAATGTGTCAATGGCCACTGTTTCACGCGTACTTAATGGTAACCCTAATGTTAAGCCAGAAACACGTCGTAAAGTAAAAGACGTCATAGAACGATTAAACTACAAACCGAACGCGGTGGCTAGAGGTCTCGCTAGTAAAAAAACAAAGACGGTTGGGGTAATTATTCCTGACATTTCAGATTTATATTATTCAGCGGTGTTAAGAGGGTTAGAAGACATTGCTGAGATGTATCAATATCAAATCATTATTACGAATACAGATAATGATGCTAAAAAAGAAAAGAATGCGTTTGAAACATTATTAAGTAATCAAGTGGACGGTATCATCTTTTTAGGTGGAACGGATGACCAAAAAATAATCGATAATATTCAACGTTCAAACACGCCAGTCGTAATCTGTGGATATTCTAAAGAAATGTCAATAAACAGAGTAAATGCAAATTATCGTGATGCAATTTCTCGTATTGTAGAAGAGTTTATTGAACGTGGC
>NZ_CAVG010000043.1 GCF_000438455.1 Nosocomiicoccus massiliensis | reverse complement strand
ATTATTATTGCTATATTTATATTAAATTCACGAATGTTTATAATAAGTTTCAAAAATAAATTATGATTTAAAGCAATTAAATTTTATTAAAAGATTGTTGATCTCTATTTTTGTAACAGACGAAACTTTTGCCGTGACGAGTAGATATCCTGAAGAGAGAAAAACTTTTACTGATTATTTTATAACGCTGTTTGTATCTTACTTATTTTGGGTGGTATTTACTGTTGTCGGTTATTTAACTGGAGAAATTATGAGTGAAAAACTTGTTATATCAAGTGGTATAGCACTCTATGCGCTTTTTATTGCACTTCTAATGCCCGCAGTTAGAGATTTTAAAAACTTTGTAGTTGCATTTATGGGAATGGGTATGCATTTTATATTAAAAGAAATTGGTGTAGCAGCGGGTGTTTCTATCGTTCTTGCGATGGTTGGTGCTGCGTTAATTGGTTTAATTTTAGAAGTAAAAGATAAAAATAAAGGAACAGTCACATGAGTATTTTAAGTTTAGTTTTAATATTAACAGCTGTAAATATATTGCCAAGAATATTACCCGTATTTTTTATAGGAAAGTTTGTATTACCTGATATATTTATTACATTTTTAAATTATATTCCAATCGCTGCTTTAGGTGTTTTAATTTTTCCAGGAATACTATACGCAGTAGAGAGTCCGATCGAAGGAATACTTGGAGGAATTTTTGCCGCTATATTAGGTATCTTTCGTGTACCGTTATTTTTTGTAGTTGTGCTTTCAGTTTTCTTTATATATTTATTAAAGTTTATTATGTAATTAAAAAGTGCCTCGTTATATTATTTAATATAGCGAGGCACTTTTGTTATTCTAAGTACAATTTAATTCTATCAAGAACCATTTGATTTCTTTCGGTAATTTCAGATCGTCTAGGTATATTGGTATAATCGTCTAAGTTATCTTGCCACTCTGTAGGGAATGGGAGTTGTGATAATGGTTTGTACTCGTTTATAAATGATTCGGGTAATGTGCCAGTTGGAGGTTCAATCCCTTTTATTCCAAGCCAAACATACGCCCACATTCTAGGGACGACTTGCCAGATGTTATAACCACCGCCTCCTAGAGCGAGTAGCTTACCACTTGCATATTTATCAGCAATATCATTAACGATTTTAGGAATCTCTTCGTAAGCTTTTGATGTTAAACATAAATGTGTCATCGGATCTCGATAATGCGCATCTACACCGTTCACATGTACGATAATCGTCGGTTTAAATGATCTAGCGGCAATTTCGATACTCTGTTTAAAAACGTCTAAAAATGAATCGTCTTCGGTAAAGGCATCAACAGGTAAATTCACACTAAACCCGAAGCCTTGTCCTGTACCACGTTCAGTTACTAAACCAGTACCAGGGAATAAATAACGTCCCGTTTCATGAATAGAGTATGTCATAATCTCATTTGAATCATAAAACGTGAACTGTACACCGTCTCCATGATGCGCATCGGTATCTATATAAAGGACACGCTCATTATATTTTTCTTTTAAATATTGGCATACAATCGCTGCATCATTATAGACACAAAATCCACTCGCTTTACCAGTAAATCCGTGGTGAAGTCCTCCTCCGAGAGAAGCAACTTTATCCGCTTTACCTTGCATAATCAAATCTGCACCAGTCAAACTTGCACCGACGAGCATGCTACATTTCTCATGCATATTTTCAAATTGAGGGGTGTCTTCTGTATTTAAACCATAGTTTGCAAGTTCTTTTTTTGTAATGTTATTATGGCCTGCACGTTTAACAGCGTCGACATAGTCTTTTGTGTGAACGAGTAAAATTTCTTCTTCAGTAGCGACGCGCGGAGTTACAATTTCTTCATCGCTTAAAAAGTGAGCCGCTTTTAATAAATCTGTCGTCATCTTTAAGCGCATCTGATTAAATGGGTGTGTATCATTAAAGCGATATTTAAGTAACTCATCATCATACACATAAAGTGCACGCATCATTTTAGCCTCTATTTAATGGGTCGACGACGTCATATCCCATTTCTTCAAGTTTGTTTATAACAAACATCGGATTCATAGCATTTATTTTTATGACGACAAATTTATGACCTTCTTTTTCAGTATTATCAAATATTGTGATGGAGACAGCAACAATATTTAAATCATATAATATTTTACCGATATCATAGACGATGCCTGGACGGTCGAGTACATCAATTTCGATAATTGAGCCAGGTATTTTCATACCTGTGATCTCGATAAATGCTTCCATAATATCTGTTTGTGTTATAATTCCGACGAGTTTTTTTGATTGGATCACACAAATCGCACCGACGTCAAATTCTAAAAAGTCAACTGCGAGTTCTTCTACGAAATCTCTTGGACTCGTAAACATGACACGTGTTTTCATAATATCCTCTAACGGATGGTGTATTGTTGTTTCACTGTGCGTATTTAAAATCGAAGGTAGTGCGAGATTGATATCTTTATCCGTCACTAATCCGACGACTTCTTCATCTTCAACGATTGGAATATGTCGAATGTGGTGTTCGTTTATTAGGTTTAAAGCATCGTTGATTGTATCTTTCGGAGAGAGCGTTTTCACATCTTTCGTCATAATTCGGCTAACTAACATACATATCCTCCTTAAAAAAAGTATCGGTGTTTAAATCGTATCTCATCGAATATAAGTTGTTGCTCAGTCGTAATATGTTTTCCAACTCTTGCCATTAAAGTATTCGCAGGATGACTTGTAATTTCAGGGTCGTTTGTCATATATACTTCAAATCCTGCGGCATCCATTAAGTTAATCATTAATTGTTTATAGTCGTATACATCTAATCCGGTTCCTTTTAAATCCCAGTGCCAATAATATTCCGTCGTTAAAACGATATAATTTTCCATATACTCATCCTTCATCGACAATTTCAGCATATTTTGGCCGATTCTTAAATTTCGGTATGAATCAGACACTTCAACTGCACCGAGCTCTAATATAAAAGGGTGGTTACCTTCACTCCATCTTTCAAACTCATCAGGTCTATGAAACGTAACGTAACCGATAATATTATTATCTACACGCGCAACGATGATACGACCTTCTTCTAAACTTGCGATTTCTTTTAAAGCTTCAAACTGATCATTAGGTCTTCTAAATGCATTTAAGTGTTCGTCAAAAGTGTACGTGTTTAGTGTTTCTTCACTTACAGGGCCTTCGATTATAATCGTTTTGTCATTTTTTTCGTATTCCATTTTAAAATAATTTTTTATATGCTCCAACATATCACCTCAAATCACAATATATGTCTAGTTATTTATATTATACATGAATCATTTTTATATTTATTGATAAATGTGATTGAAAATTCGAACGAAACCGTTGAAATTCCTAAAAATAACAGATAAGATTATAAGTAACGACAAAAGAAAGCGTTTTACTTAAATTTTAGGAGTGAATGTAATGAATTACGAAATCTATAAATCTGTAGATAAAAATCCGAATATGGGACCTTACGAAGAAACAGTTAAAAACTTTTCTTGGGAAGAAGTAAAAAAACATTTTACATGGTATGAAACTAACAAAGTAAACATTGCATATGAAGCGATTGATCGTCACGTTAACGAAGGATATGGTGACAAAGTAGCATTACACTATAAAGACGATTCTGGAGTTTCATCATTTACATTTAAAGAGATGAAAGAAAAATCCAATAAAGCAGCTAATATGTTAAAAGATAAAGGAGTTAAAAAAGGAGACCGAGTGTTTATCTTTATGCCGAGAACGCCTGAGCTATATTTTGTATTACTCGGTGCAGTGAAACTTGGTGCGATTGTCGGACCATTATTTGAAGCATTTATGGAAAAAGCAGTCGTTGACCGATTAGAAGACTCAGAAGCGAATTATTTAATTACGACTTCTGATTTATTAGAGAGAGTACCTTATAAAGATATCGATACGTTAAAACACGTATTTGTCGTCGGAGAAGACGTTAGTGAAGATGAAAAACTTGTAGATTTTAAACAGTTATTTGACGAAGCATCAGATGAATGTGACATCGAATGGGTAGATTTAGAAGACGGACTGATCTTACACTATACGAGTGGTTCAACTGGTTCACCAAAAGGTGTTTACCACGTTCATAATGTGATGATTCAGCAATATATTTCAGCGAAATATGTGACGGACATTAAAGAAGACGATGTGTACTGGTGTACAGCTGACCCAGGATGGGTAACTGGAACGAGTTATGGTATTTTTGGACCGTGGTTAAACCGCGCGACAAACGTTATCGTCGGAGGACGTTTCTCACCAGATGCATGGTATTCAGCACTTGAAGAGTTAAAAGTGACAATTTGGTATTCAGCACCGACAGCATTCCGTATGTTAATGGGAGCTGGAGACGAAGTTATAAAAAATTATGATCTTAGTCATTTAAGACATTTACTATCTGTTGGTGAACCGCTGAATCCAGAAGTCATTAAATGGGGGGATAAAGTATTCAACTTAAGAATTCACGATACGTGGTGGATGACTGAAACAGGAGCACATATGATCGTTAACTTCCCGTCAATGGATATAAAAGCTGGATCTATGGGTAAACCATTACCAGGTGTAGAAGCTGCAATCATTGACGACAACGGTGAAGTCTTACCGCCAAACCGTATGGGTAACTTAGCGATGAAAGCTCCTTGGCCATCGATGATGCGTGATATCTGGAATAACCACGAGAAGTATAAATCGTACTTTATTGGAGATTGGTATGTTTCAGGTGACTCAGCATTTATGGATGAAGACGGGTACTTCTTCTTCCAAGGACGTGTAGACGACGTCATTATGACAGCTGGGGAAAGAGTTGGACCGTTTGAAATCGAATCTAAACTCGTTGAACATGAAGCGGTAGAAGAGGCTGGAGTTATCGGTAAACCAGATCCAGTACGTGGTGAAATCGTTAAAGCATTTATCGCATTACGTGAAGGTTATGAACCAACGGATGAGTTAAAAGAAGAAATTCGTAACTTCGTAAAACTTGGGCTCGCAGCACATGCAGCACCTCGTGAAATTGAATTTAAAGATAAATTACCAAAAACACGTAGTGGTAAAATTATGAGACGTGTATTAAAAGCGTGGGAGTTAAACTTAGACGCTGGAGACTTATCAAGCATGGATGATGATTAATATTAAAGCAGCAGAATATTCTGCTGCTTTTGTTATGGATATTCCACCCGTAATTTGTTGAGAAATGTTAGTGATGGCACATAAGTGAATTTTATGTAATAATAATCATTAGAAAGATTGAGTTAAATCTTAAAAAATATTCTTGTTGGGAGATGTAAAAAGAATGGCACATTTAACAGACCAAGAGATTGCTGCTAAAGCAACATTACAACCAATTGAAGAAATTGCTCAAAAAGCAGGTATTCCTGAAGATGCATTAGAGCTTCATGGTAAGTATAAAGCTAAAGTAGACATCAAAAATCTCGTTGGAAATGAAGAGGATTCAAAACTAGTACTCGTAACAGCTATGAACCCTACACCTGCTGGTGAAGGTAAATCAACTGTTACTGTTGGACTAGCAGATGCATTCAATAAACTAGGTGAAAAAGTTATGGTTGCATTACGTGAACCATCACTTGGACCAGTAATGGGTATTAAAGGTGGAGCAACTGGTGGTGGACACGCTCAAGTGTTACCGATGGAAGAAATCAACCTTCACTTTAACGGTGACTTACATGCGATTACGTCAGCAAACAATACGCTTTCAGCTTTAATCGACAACCACATTCACCAAGGTAACGAGTTAAATATCGACCAAAGAAGAATTACGTGGAAGCGTGTCGTAGACATTAACGACCGTGAACTTCGTAACGTCGTCATCGGTTTAGGTGGACCGACTTCAGGAGTTCCACGTGAAGATGGATTTGATATTACTGTAGCAAGTGAAATTATGGCAGTGCTTTGCTTAGCGACAGATTTAATGGATCTTAAAGAAAGACTTGGCCGTATCGTATTTGGTTATACGAAAGATAAAAAACCAGTTACAGTTAAAGACTTAAAAGTAGAGGGTGCATTAACACTACTACTTAAAGAAGCAATTAAACCAAACCTTGTTCAAACGATGGAAGGTACACCTGCGTTAATTCACGGTGGTCCATTTGCGAACATTGCACACGGTTGTAACTCATTAATCGCTACAAACACTGCAAGAAAACTATCTGATATCGTAGTAACAGAAGCAGGATTCGGTTCTGACTTAGGTGCTGAGAAGTTTATGGATATTAAAGCACGCTTTGGTAACTTTAAACCAGATGCGATTGTTTTAGTTGCAACAATTCGTGCACTTAAGATGAACGGTGGCGTTGCGAAAACTGATTTAGGTGCAGAAAATCTTGATGCATTAAAATCAGGTATCGTAAACTTAGAGAAACACATTGAAAACGCACGTAAATTCGGTGTTGAACCAATCGTTGCATTAAACGACTTCGTTACAGATACAGATGCTGAACGTGAATTCGTACTTAACTGGTGTAAAGATCGTGACGTTAAAGTTGCACTTACACAAGTTTGGGAAAAAGGTGGAGAAGGTGGTATCGAGTTAGCGAAACAAGTAAAAGAAGCACTCGAAACACCAAACAACTTTGACTACCTATATGATCTTGAACTTTCAATCCCTGAAAAGATTGAAAAAATCGTTACAGAAGTATACGGTGGAGACGGCGTTAACTTTACAGATAAAGCAAAACGTCAAATCAAAGAAATCGAAGAAAATGGTTGGGGTAACTTCCCAGTATGTATGGCGAAAACTCAGTACTCATTATCAGACGATGAGAAAAAACTCGGTCGTCCAACAGGATTTACAATTACAGTACGTGAGTTAATTGCTAAAACAGGTGCAGGATTTGTCGTTGCGTTAACAGGTAACGTCATGACGATGCCTGGATTACCAAAAGTACCATCAGCAAACCATATGGATGTTGATGCAGAAGGTAACTCAACAGGATTATTCTAATAATATAAGACGTGTACATATGTACACGTCTTTTTTTTGAATAAAAAAATCCTCCAAGAGTATTCTTGGAGGATAAGTTATTTATTCGTCATCATCGTTGTCATCATCTTCGTCGTCTTCTTTATCGTCTTTTCCTTTTTTTAGTGCCTCTTTAATTCTTTTAGGCGCGGATCCGATACGATAATAATTGTCATTTGTTCCTCGAACTACACCACGTAAATCACTCGCTGATAATTGATAGTCAAAGTCTGCACCGTTACGGTTTAAAACACTTTGATCGTTTAAGCCAGTTTTTGTACTAAACTGTGTATGATCAGCAACGAGACCAGTGACTTGTTTGTCCTCACCGCAGTTTCCTTTTTGCATGAGCATTCCACAGAATGTATCTTCATATACAGAGCTTGGGCGACTGAATTTTTTACCAGCACCCATCTTTTCACTGTCTACATTTTGTAGAGCACTTGATAACATTTGCCAATTATAAACTGGTAGGTGTCCATCATCTGCTGTACTGTAAACTTGTGGGATATTACTGTCGTAACCCATCCATATTCCGAGTGTAACTTCTGGATTGTAAGCAATCATCCACGTATCGATAAATTGTTCAGATGTTCCTGTTTTTGCTGCCCAATCGTATGTCGAAGAAATCTGATTATAATAACTACTAATATGATATGCAGAACCTGTTTTAAATACTTCTTTTAACATGTCTGTGACTAAATACGCAGTAGATTCTTTCCATACGTCGTGACTGACTGTTTCGTGTTCGTAAATCACTTTTCCAGTTGGATCTGTAATTTTTTCAATCATATAACTATCCGTCATCACTCCGTTATTACCAAAACTAGAAAATGCATTTACTCCATCTTCTACAGTCATGTTGTTCACTCCAAGAGGTAGTGAAGGGATACCGATGTTATTGTAATCAAATAGTGAGTCTGGCATATTTAATCCCATGTTTTCAAGATATTCTCTCGGGTTATATTTACGAACTTCCGCCCATAGACGTAATGTTGATAAGTTGTACGAGTTCGCAAGTGCATTTTTCACTGATAGTAAACCAAAGTCTTTTTGGTCATAGTTTTGTGGTGAATAACTTGTGCCTGCTTCAGGATTATAATTCGAGAACGATTTATCAAGAATAACCGTGTCTGGTGCGATAAGTCCTTTATCGACACCTGGACCGTAAACCGCGAGTGGTTTCATCGTAGACCCGGACATGCGTGATGTTTGTGTCGCGTGGTTGTTTTCAGATGATTTAAAATCACGTCCACCGATAAAACCTAAAATTGCACCGGTTTTATTATTTTTAAGCATCGCACCGACTTCGTGTTTTAACATCTTTTCTTTATCGTTGTTACTAATATCGATAGCATCTAACGAACTACGGTCACCGTAGTAGTAGAATTGATTGTTTTTAACATCTTGCATCGTGTCGTATATTTTTTTGTCGATTGTCGTTTCGATGTGATATCCGTTATTTCTTAACGCATCGTTTGCTTTTTCTGTATACTCTTGATTTAAGAGTGGTGTGATATTTAAGTCTTCTTTTGAAATACCATCCGCTTCTGCTAGGATGTATTTTAATACACCGACTGCACGGCGCTCAATCTCTTCAGTTAAGAATGGATATTTTTGGTTTGGAATTTCAACTGAACTTGTCATATTTTCATATAAGTCATATTCAATTGCTTCGTTATATTCTTCTTCAGTTATTTTTCCTTCAGTAAACATACGATTTAAAACATGCTCTTGACGGTTTTTGCCAAGCTCACGTTCATCTTCTGGTTTTAACGAACCGTCCACATTAAACGGTGTATATGCATAAGGGTTTTGTGGTAAACCAGCAATAAAAGCAGCTTCAGCTAAGTTTAAATCTTCAGGATGTTTACCAAAAATCCCTTCGGCTGCACTTTTTAAACCAGCGATGTTTTGACCATTTGCGTTACGGCCAAATGAAACGGCATTTAAATATGAAGTTAAGATCTCATCTTTTGTGAGTAAATCTTCAACTTTAAATGCGAGCAGTAACTCAGATGCTTTACGTTTAAACGTCGGATCATTAGTCAGTAATTGGTTTTTAACGAGCTGCTGAGTGAGTGTACTACCACCTGTACCTTCACCACTCGAAATAACTTCTTGTAAAGAAGCACGAATGAAGGCTTTCGGTACGACCCCGTTATGCTCATAGAAGTTCTCGTCTTCTGTTACGATTAACGCATCGATGACATTTTCAGGAATGTCTTCAAATTTAATCGACTCTCTAATTAAATCGGATTTTAACGTACCGAGGTTTTCACCAGATGCAAATGATACATTTGTACTTTCAGTAACGTCTTTTAGTTTAACTTCGATTTCTTCGTTCGTATAATCATCACCATTATTTACAAGAGCTGCAAAATATCCAAGCCCTACACTAAATAACAAGATTCCAAGTAGTGATAATGAGAGTATCGTAAATAGTAAAACATTCCACACTGTATCGTATGTCGTATTAAACAAGAAACTAAGCGGATGTTTAGTTTCTTTAAAGCGACGTGATATATTTTTAATACGTGATTTAAATGAATCACCTTGTATTTTATTGTGTGTTTTATCTTGACGTGTAAATAATTGTTTAAAGCGATTAACAAAATTATTCTTTTTCATTACGACCTCCTGTTGACAGAATTATATCATAATTTGACATATACTTAACAAGGATTGTATTATTTAATCATTGATATTATAATATTTAGTAACAAAACTTAATATATTGAAATGTAAGAGAAGTAATTTTAAGAGTGCTGTTCAGAGAATGTGTGGGTGGTGAGAACACATCAGTGACTTAAAACGAATACACTTACGTAAATATTTCAAAGCGCGAGCTTAATCGATTAGAGTAAAATTTATGGTGGTACCGTGTTCAGCACCCATACAGTGATGTATGGGTGTTTTTTATATACAAAGGAGAGAAAATAATGAGTGAATTAATTCAAGATTTAAAATGGCGTGGGTTACTATACCAAGTAACAAATGAAGAAAACATTGAAAAGTTAGTAGAAAACGAGACAGTTTCATTATACTGTGGAACGGATCCAACAGCAGATAGTTTACACATTGGGCATTTAGTACCATTCTTAGTATTAAAAAGATTTCAGCAATATGGACATCGCCCAGTCGTACTCGTCGGTGGAGGAACAGGTCGCGTTGGAGACCCGTCTTTTAAAGCATCAGAACGTGATTTAATTTCAGAAGAGGATTTAAACAAAAACATCGCAGGTATTGAAGCGCAACTGCGTCGTATTTTTAATTTTGACAGTGGTAAAGAAACAGATGCAATTTTAGTAAATAACTACGACTGGTTAAAGGATATTAGTTTAATTTCTTTCTTAAGAGATTACGGGAAACACGTAGGTGTCAACTACTTACTCGCTAAAGATGCGATTCAGTCACGTTTAGAAACGGGAATTTCTTTTACAGAGTTTACGTACAATATTATTCAAGCGATCGACTTTTTACATTTAAGACAAACGTATAACGTTAAAATCCAAGTCGGTGGATCTGACCAGTGGGGGAATATCGTTTCAGGTATTGACTTAATGCGTCGTATTGAAGGCATTACGGATGCTGAAGGTTTAACGATTCCGTTAGTGACAAAATCTGACGGCTCTAAGTTCGGTAAATCTGAAGGTGGAAACATTTGGCTAGATGCTGAAAAAACGTCACCATATGAATTTTATCAGTTCTGGTTTAACCAAAACGATGAAGACGTCATTCATTTCTTAAAAGTATTTACATTCTTGTCAAAAGAAGAAATTGAAGCTCTTGAAGAGAGTGTTAAAACAGAACCTCATTTACGTAAAGCACAGCGTGCACTCGCTGAAGAGATGATTAAAATTATTCACGATGAAGCAGCACTAGAAGAAGCGTTACGTATCACGGCAGCGTTATTTAGTGGAAACATTAAAGAGTTATCTGGTAAAGAACTAAAAGACGCGATGAAAAACGCACCGCAAGCGACGTTAGAAAACACGGAACATCCACTTGTGAATTTACTCGTCGACGCTGAAATTTCACCGAGCCGTCGCCAGGCACGTGAAGATATTAAAAACGGTGCAATTTATATTAACGGTGAGCGTGAACAAGACGTGGATTACACAGTGACTTCTAAAGACTTTTTAGAAGGGGATTTAATCGTATTTAGACGTGGTAAGAAAAAGTATACAGTCGTATACTTTGAGTAAGATGAAACATAATCATCGAAAAGAAGACATATATTTTGATCATGAGTTAAACGCATGGATTATAAACGATGCAGTAATTGCCAAAGATATTTTAAAAAATCCGTCATTTACTGCGTTTAGAAAAAGTGAGCAAATAGAATCGATTCATACATCACAATATAATAAAGATGTTATGAAAGAATTTTATAATCACTGGCTGATGTATCAAAAAGAAGGTATCGATCACACAAATATGAAGCGTTCGGTACAACGTGCGTTAAATCAGTCGATCGCTCGACTATCAAAATCAAGTGTCGAAGCGAGTCGTTTATCTTTAACAAAAGAACAGATTAACGTAGTTAACGATATATCCGTTCCATTTTTATATAGTTATTTACCACGGTTTTACGGCATATCAAAATCAGATTATAAAAAGCTACTCGATTTAGGAGTACTGTTAATCGATTATATTATGTTAGACAATCAAGACGCGGACGAGATTGTAAAATCGATTCAAAATACGCGTAAGTATTTAATCGATCTTATAAATAAAAAGAAACTCGATCCTAATGGTTTTGTATCGAAATTGCTTGCAGAAGCGGGACAAACAATGGAAGTCATAGATATATTATTAAATATGATTATCGACGGGCATCGACCGTTTCTAAGTAGTGTAAATGCACTTATATATCATAAGTTAAATCATAAAGATATGACATTTAAAGTAAAAGACGTATTAAGAGAATATCCACCGTTTCCATATATTCGTAGAGTGTGTGTACACAATACGAAGTATCAAGATGTTACGATAAAAGAAGACCAACACGTATTACTGATGATTCAAAACATGAATAGAGATATGAATCGTTATGGTCTGACATTCGGTCACGGGATTCATTATTGTCTTGGTGTAGTAATTGTGACGCTCGGTTTAGAAAGACTGTATAAACAGTTAGACGTTTTGAAGGACTATACAATTAAAGAATATAAATGGTCGAGAACGTTTAGTTTTAATGAACTTACGATTTTAGATATAGAAAAGAGACTTCCAAACTAAGGAAGTCTCTTAATTTTTTAGAATAAAATTAATGCAACTGCGATGATGATTGGAAGTGAAATTGCTGTACGCATTAAGAAAATGACGAACATTTTTCCAACGCCAAGTGGAATTTTAGATCCTAAAATAACTCCACCAACTTCTGATAAGTATAGAAGCTGCGTAATACTTAACGCTCCGACAATAAATCTTGCCATTTCTGAAACTTCGCTACCGATTACTAATGTTGGTAAAAACATATCTGTAAATCCGATAAATAGCGTTTCAGATACAGCTTTTGCATCTGGAATACCAATCGTTTCTAAAATCGGGACGAACGGTGCACCGATAACACTAAATATTGGTGTAAATTCCGCAAGTACTGTACCGAGTGTACCGACTGCCATCACTACAGGTAATACAGCAATCCACATATCGAGTACTGTTTTATAGCCATCTTTTACGACACCTAATGCTCCATCTGCTCCTTCTGCTTTTTCTAATGCTTGTTTATATCCCCAAGAAAAACTCGTTTCACCTTCAGGTATATGTTCACTATACTCATTGTTTTCTACATAGTACGTATCATCAATTTTAGATAGAGGTGGGATACGTGGTAATACAACCGCACATACGATTCCTGAGAATATTACAGTCGCATAAAACGGAACGAAATAGTTCAGCATGTTTAAATAATCTAATATAACGATCGTAAACGTAATCGATACGACAGAGAACATTGTCGCAATGACTGTTGCTTCACGTTTCGTATAAAATCCTGCTTCATATTGTTTACTCGTTAGTAAAACCCCGATTGTACCGTCTCCAACCCAAGATGCCAAGTTATCGACTGTAGAGCGTCCAGGTAAAGTGAATACAGGGCGCATAAACTTTCTAAATAATGTTCCGACAAACTCAAGTAAACCGTAGTTTAAAAGTAACGGTAGTAAAAATCCAGCGATTAAAAATACCGCAAATAATGTCGGTAATAAGTCATAAAACACAGTGCCGCCTGTATCTTCAGACGTGATTTGAATCGGTCCAATGTTAAATAGTACGAATAAACCAAACACGGCACCTAATACACGGACGACAATCCATCCTATTGATTGCTTAAACAACTGATTTAACAATGCATTGTCAGACTTAACGACGTATGTAAATAATAAAGAAAGGAGGGCGGATATTACCATAATCGATGCGACGATATAACTGATCGCATTCTCACCGAATAATCCGATGAATTCTAAAATTTTGTTTGCAATATATGCAACGGGTACGGTAATTTCCCCAGCCTCATTTTTAATTGGAAAGATGAATATAAAAATACCAACTAAAGATGGGAGAATGAATTTTAAATTGTTCTTAACTGAATACATATAAACACCTCTTTACTCTCATAATTATACACAATATTAATTAAAGATAAAGTGTATATGATATATTTATATTTTTAAATCGCTTACATTATTATATACGATTCTTCGCTTATATAGAATAGTAATTCGTGTTATATTGATATAAGATTTTTAGAAATGGTGATTTAATGAACAGATTACTCATCGCTATATTTATGTTTACGATATTTTTACTTGGAATAATGGAACTCATTATTTCGGGGCTTACTGAGATGATTAGCACGGAACTACATATAAGTTATGGTTTAACTGGACAGTTGATTACAGTGTATGCTGTATCTTTTGCGATTTTCGGACCCGTATTAATACAACTGACAGACAAGTTCAGTCAGAAGAAGACGATTTTTTATGCATTTTTAATATTCCTATTCGGAAATGTGATATTTATGCTCAGTCATTCGTTTACGATGCTCGCAATCGGACGTGTTGTGACGGCGATGGGGGCATCGGTTTTAATCGTTAAGATTTTAGACTTAACGTCATTATTATCTGAAGCACATAAAAGAGGAAAGACGATCGCATTTGTATATATGGGTTTTAGTGCAGCGAACGTATTTGGAATTCCAATAAGTACTTTAATTGGTAATATATTTGGTTGGCGAGAAGTGTTTTTCATCATCATTGTACTCACGATTATTACAGCAATTCTCGTATTAACGAAAACACCGAATACAACATATACGACTACAACAGAAGATAAAAACATCATCACGCATAAAAAGAACGTCGTATTATACATTACAATTACGCTACTTATACTCACTGCGAACTTTATTATTATTGGATATATTTCTCCCTTATTAACGAGTAACGGATTCACACTGAATCAAGTATCACTGGCCTTATTTATAGCAGGGTTAGGGGGTATGTCTGGGACATATCTCGGAGGAATGTTAGTCGATAAATTTCCAATTAAATATGCGATGATGACGATGATCGTATTATTTTTAATGATGACAGTTGCGATTCCATTTACATTTAGCATTCCTGTTTTATTTTATATCGTGTTTTACTTATTTAACGTGTTTGAATGGAGTACATCTCCAATGATTCAATCCGGACTAGTGAGTAGCGTAAAAGGAAGTGCAGCAAAAGTCTTTAGCTGGAATATGTCGAGTTTAAACTTAGGGATAGGACTTGGTGCGGTTATTGGAGGGATATTTATTGACCGAATCGCTCCGTTACATTTACCATATATAAGTGCAATATTTTTAGTTGTCGGCATATTCATTGCATCACAGCTGACATTAGTTGAAAGAAGTGAATAATTTGAAACGTATATTTGTACTCATTATACTGTCGCTGTTACTAACATTCGTACTTAATGCGACAGACATATATAATATAGAATTTACAATTACAAACCTCATTTATATATTTATATTTTTAGTAATTCTAATGGTCATCTATAAAATTATATTTAGATTTATAAAAACCTTCGCAGTGCTCTTTATATTGATCATCGGAGCATTCATTTTATATTACATTTACGTATATATTACAGGTCAACCAATCGAATCACTCGAATTTTTAAACAACTATTTATTTAAGAACTGAAGGTGAATCATATGGAAATAGTTAAAGTAAAACAGCATCATATCGATGACGTC
>NZ_CAVG010000041.1 GCF_000438455.1 Nosocomiicoccus massiliensis | reverse complement strand
GTACATTGAAAACCAAATAGAAGCAACAGATTATATATTATATATGATTTCAAGCGTAGAAACCGAGAACGAAAAGTTCAATAAATACACGCGCGATAGAGTAGAGATACTCTCTCACAAATTCATTACGATTAAGTAGTGAAGGGCGCACGGTGGATGCCTTGGCACCAAGAGCCGAAGAAGGACGGAACAAACACCGATATGCTTTGGGGAGCTGTAAGTAAGCACTGATCCGAAGATTTCCGAATGGGGGAACCCGGCATTATAAAATGTCACTCCATTACGAATTAAGTAGTGATGGTAGAGGTAGACCTGGGGAACTGAAACATCTTAGTACCCAGAGGAAGAGAAAGTAAACACGATTCCCGTAGTAGCGGCGAGCGAAGTGGGAAGAGCCCAAACCAGTTTAAACTGGGGTTGTAGGACTTCAACATGCGAGAAGCAAGTTTAGTGGAAGATTATGGAAAGAATGACCATAGAGGGTAACAGTCCCGTACACGACAAGCGAGCGGACGCTAGAAGCATCCTGAGTACGGCGGAACACGAGGAATTCCGTCGGAATCTGGGAGGACCATCTCCTAAGGCTAAATACTCCTTGGTGACCGATAGTGAACCAGTACCGTGAGGGAAAGGTGAAAAGCACCCCGGGAGGGGAGTGAAATAGAACCTGAAACCGTGTGCCTACAAGTAGTCAGAGCCCTATGAGGGTGATGGCGTGCCTTTTGTATAATGAACCGGCGAGTTACGCATACATGCAAGGTTAAGCAGCGAATGTGGAGCCGAAGCGAAAGCGAGTCTGAAATGGGCGAGTAGTATGTGTGTGTAGACCCGAAACCAGGTGATCTACCCATGACCAGGTTGAAGTCCAGGTAACACTGGATGGAGGACCGAACCGACTTATGTTAAAAAATGACCGGATGAGTTGTGGGTAGGGGTGAAATTCCAATCGAACCTGGAGATAGCTGGTTCTCTCCGAAATATATTTAGGTATAGCCTCATATTATCATCGTGGAGGTAGAGCACTGTTTGGATAAGGGGCCCATCCCGGGTTACCGAGTTCAGACAAACTCCGAATGCCATAGATGAGATGTATGGGAGTCAGACAGTGGGTGATAAGGTCCATTGTCGAAAGGGAAACAGCCCAGACCACCAGTTAAGGTCCCCAAATATATGTTAAGTGGAAAAGGATGTGGCGTTGCACAGACAACTAGGATGTTGGCTTAGAAGCAGCCATCATTTAAAGAGTGCGTAATAGCTCACTAGTCGAGTGACGCTGCGCCGAAAATGTACCGGGGCTAAACATATTACCGAAACTGTGGATCCGAGAGGATGGTAGGAGAGCGTTCTATATGCAGCGAAGCCAAACCGAGAGGGAAAGTGGAGCGTATAGAAGTGAGAATGCCGGTGTGAGTAGCGCAAGACGGGTGAGAATCCCGTCCACCGAACGACTAAGGTTTCCAGAGGAAGGCTCGTCCGCTCTGGGTAAGTCGGGACCTAAGCCGAGGCAAACAGCGTAGGCGATGGACAACAGGTAGAAATTCCTGTACCGGTGTAACATGATTGAGTGAAGTGGTGACGCAGGAGGAGAATCGAATCGCACGACTGGAAGAGTGCGTGCAAGTGACAAGCTGTCATACCAGGCAAATCCGGTATGAGTGTAAGGTAAGTCATGATGCGGAGGG
>NZ_CAVG010000040.1 GCF_000438455.1 Nosocomiicoccus massiliensis | reverse complement strand
ATAGCTTATGTTGTTCTAGAATAGGCATGTATGAAAAATAAATAACTTAGTTAAAGAAGGAAATAAAGTAATAGTATGGGTTCATAATTGGCATGCCTTAAAAAATCCTGGGAAAATAAATATTCCTAGCGAAGAAGGACAAATATCTAGACCTACTGATCATTATTCTTTAGGTTACTTATTAAATCAATCTAATTTAAAAACCTTTGTTATTGGGACGTATTTTAACAGTGCTGAAAATTTTTCTTCAATTTATTTAAACAATGAAGATTTAGAAAAAATAACTGACGAAAAATTTTTAGAAGCACAACTTTCTTATTATCAGGAAAGTCCATTATTTATAAATCTAGAACAACATAAGCTATTAAATAATAGATACAATGCTTACGACGAAGGTTTTATAGAATATGAATTGAACCCTAGAGAACAATTCGATGGTCTTATCTATATTGAAGAAATCACTAATTAAGTATATTTTATGATTATATAAACAGTTAATTCACATTAGTGTTACAAATTAATTTTCATAGTGACGGTTTGTCGATGTTCAAATATTTTTATGCAAAGTTAGTCTAGGTGGAAAAGTGGCAAACTTGTTTGCTTACAAGTCCAGTATACAAATTGCATAGCAATTTGTATTCATATGAAATTTACAAGCACTTCTCGAGGAATCGAGGAGTGCTTGTTTTTACTTAACGCTCCGGTATTATTTCATCCAGAAACTCGCCATATTTTCCTTCATTATTTTTGGTTAACAAATGTCCGTAATTATCTAAGATAGTAATATGTGTTTCCCAACCGTTTTCTCTATAAAATTCTTCTCCTTCTTTACTTGCAGTTAAAGCGTCAAAAGGATGTTCTTTGCTGTCGCCTGTATCGTATTCTCCGACAATCCAATAAATAGGGAAGTCGCCCGGTATAATTTCATCTTTTGGGATACGCTCACTAATATTTTCAACTTTTGGAGAACCGCCGCCTCCAAAAAGAACTGCGCCTCCTTCTTTAATATCTAACTTTTGAAGTTTTTCGATTAGCCAGTAAGATGTTATTTCTGAACCACCTGAAAATCCACCTATCCAAAGAGTATTATGATTCGGTAGAGACTGAATTAATTCAATAAGATAATCTGAATTAAGATCTCCTTCTTCCCACCACGTATTATATTTTGTTGAAGGTGTTTTAGGAACGACTAGAGTTAAATTTTTATCTTTTGCCACATGTTTAATCCCTTTTGAACCTTCTAAATACTCTTTTGACTTTGGATTCTCGTATTCAAAAGCACCGTCACCATGTAGCCATAATAGTATGCCTTTAGAATTACTCACCGGGTAAATCATGTACTCACCTTCACGTCCCTTGGATGAAGTGAATGTTTTAGTAGAAGGACTGTTTGTTTTATAAATAAATAATGCGAGTAATAAAATTGCTATAATTATAAGCAATATCCACTTTAATTTAATGTCCAATTTTAGTTCTCCTTAATGAATGGTCTATTTAAGTTTACATCATCGAGATTCTGAATAGAAATATATGAATGTGATAGAATTAGGTATCTAGTTACATCTATGGAGGAGGGAATATCATGCAGCCAAAAGAGTTAGCGAACCTGATACTACAAGGTGATTTTGAAACAGTGTATAGTCAAACAAGTAATGAATTTCAAAACGAGATATCTCTAGATGAATTTCGTGAGATAGCGGAAGATTTCACAAAAGATATCACGGGACTGGAATTTCAATCTGAACTGCTTGATAATGATGAGTCAAAACAGTATGTATGGCTGGACGATAGTGGCACAAAAGGTATTGTTGCTGTTTTTAATAAAGATGATTTAATGGATGGAATACAGTTTTTACCAGTAGAGAGCTATCCAGAAACAGATGAAGTATATACTAAAACAATGTTTACACCCCCATTTAAGGGTGAGTGGCTAGTTGTTTGGGGTGGTATAAACACCTTAGTGAACTATCATTATGAGTATGAATCACAACGTTATGCGTATGATTTTATCGTTGTAAAAGACAAAAGATCATATGAGGGAGACAAAGAACTCAATGAAAGCTATTATGCGTTTGGCGAAGAGTATATCGCACCTGCAGATGGTATCGTTGTAGGGATTGAAAATGACATTAAAGATAACGAACCTGTTGGGGTATCTAATACAGATGAGCCAGCTGGGAACTATGTTATTTTAGATCATGGAAATGATGAATTTAGCCATCTTTCTCATTTTAAGTATCAATCAATTGTCGTTAAAGAAGGAGATACTGTAAAGAGAGGCGACTTACTTGGTCTTGTTGGAAACTCTGGGAACTCAAGTGAAGCCCATATTCATTTCCACGTTGCTGATTCAAGTGATTTGTGGGATTCAAAAAGTATTCGAATTAATTTTGATGGAAATAATGATATGCACCAGGGGGATATAATCACACGATAATAAAAATGACCTGTAGCTTTCAATACAATGATGTAATGGAAGTTACAGGTTTTATTTGTGTAAAGTACGTTGTATTAACGTTTAGACAATACATTTTCTAAGTATGCTATTTTTTTAAAATCTTTATTGTTGTTATTTTCATTTCTATAGCTGTCTTGTGATGAGGACTCATATATTTTTAAAAATTGCTCGAGTGAAGGGACGTAAAATTCAGCACCCTCAATAGACACGTGCTGTAAATCAGACAACTGCACATTCGCGAATTCAGGTAATGTATCGATACACCCGTATTCAACACTCGTCGTACCATTAGAAAACTCATTCTCATGTCGGTCAATTAACTGATAGTCGAGACGATTCATGACCGACTGAATAGCATCAAAATGATAGATTCTCTCCTCGTCAGGCGCCTCCCAACCACGTGGATCCCCGTGTACATGTATATCGATATCACTCGGATTCCATTCTTTTTTAGACACTAATTCTAAACCTAAAGATCCCATTAATGTTGGTTTTATATTTACTTGATTTAAATCACGACAAATTTTAATAAATTCATTGAATAGTAATTGATTCATTAGGCACCTCCTGTGATTGTTATATACGTATTATAATAATAAATTAAAACCTTATAAATAAAAGTTTCAAGCATTTCTTGATTATTCAAGAAGTGCTTTTTTATTTCTCAAATTTCTTTCCCCATTTCATATACGTTTTATAAATGAGTTGTATTATAAGCTTGTAAATGTTTGAAGGAGGTTTGTGATGTTAAGGAATGCATGGGTTTATGTTACTAGAAAGATGAGACGGACGGTGATTTTGCTTTTAATTTTAGCGGTCGTTCTCTCATGTTTATATTCTTGCTTTAATTTTTTATATACGACAAATCAATTGAAGTCGTCGCTTGAGAAGTCATCTCGTTCTTCTCTAGTAGTGAAGAAAAAAGACGGCGGTGACTTTTTACGTTCGGAGTTTAACTCTGTTGAGGGTGATCAGGAGGTTGTTTCTAAATATAAAGGACTCGCGAAACCTAAAGGTTTAAAAGTGATTGAAGCTGCTCAGACGGTGATGCGGGAGGATTTACCGAGTGAGTTTAGAAAAGTGCTCGCTTTTGAAGCGGTTGAGGACGTGAAACGACATGAGCTATTTCAAAGTGGCGCGTTCACTATTGAAGCGGGTGAAAACTTAAGTGAGAACGATGATGATGGTATTTTAATCCACGAGGCTCTTGCGAAAGAAAATAACTTAAAAGTGAATGATGAAATTTCCTTAGAGATGTTTGAGACAAATAGTGAAAAGGCACATGCGCCGTATACGTTTAAAATTAAAGGGATTTTCTCAGGTAAAAAACAAGAACAATATACAGGTTTAACATCTGATTTCAGTGAAAACACGGTGTTTATGAATTACAAAACAAGTCAGCGTGCACTTGGATTAGATGGAGATCGAGTTGTGAATGAATTAGAGATGTTCACAAAAGAACCAGGAAAGTTAAAAGAAACGTTAGAACAATCGAGCGTACTTAGTGCGGAGTTTTACTTTGATGAAAAAAACGATCCGTTTAAAGACGTCATTGAATCATATGGCAGCATGAACGACATGATCAAATTTATGGCATATTCGATATTAGTCGGTGGAATTTTAGTGTTATCACTCGTACTTACATTCTTTATAAGAGAGCGAATTTACGAGATTGCGATTTTACTATCAATAGGTGTCAGTAAATTTAAGATTATTATGCAGTTTTTAGCAGAACTGCTAATTATATCTATACCGGCACTCGTGTTGTCGTACATCTTTAGCTATTTTGCTGTTGGGAGAATTATTGAGAAACAATTTATAGGTAATGAACTACCAGTAGAAATGACACATCATTTATCTACATTTGTAATGAGTTACGGATTATTGATTGTCATTATCGTGATATCTATAGTTATCGCATCGTTAATGATTCTCGTTAAAACGCCGAAAGAACTATTATCAAAAATCAGTTAGGAGATTATTATGAGCATATTAGAAATTAAAAACGTATCGTATCAATATAAAAGCGGTAAAGGAAAAGTGTTATCGAATATAAGCGAGACATTTGAAAAGGGGAAATTTTACGCAATTGTCGGTAAATCAGGATCTGGTAAGTCGACGTTACTGTCGTTACTTGCTGGGCTAGATGAGCCGACGAGTGGCCAAGTATTATTTGATGGTGAAGATATTAAAAATGAAGGGTACACGACGCATAGAAAAGATCATATATCGTTAGTGTTTCAAAATTATAATTTAATCGATTATTTATCTCCACTAGAAAATATTCGTTTAGTAAACAAAGCAGCGTCGTCAGATATATTATTAGCGCTTGGTCTTGGTCCAAATGAAGTGAAAAGAAACGTCTTAAAACTTTCAGGAGGTCAGCAACAACGTGTGGCAATTGCGCGTGCATTAGTATCAAAAGCACCGGTTATATTAGCAGATGAACCAACTGGAAACTTAGATGACAATACAGCATCAGATATTATCGAAATACTAAAAGAACTCGCAATCGAAAGAGATAAGTGTGTCATCGTCGTTACACATAGTAGAGCGGTCGCAAAAGCAGCAGACGTCGTATTAGAACTGAAACAAAAAACGCTTCAACGTGTCGATAGGGAGGCAGTAAAATGATAAAGAACGCCTTTCACTATGTGACGAGAAAGAAATTAAAAAGTTTAATTATAATGAGTGTCATTTTAATTATGACAACACTGTCTTTAATTGGTTTATCTATTAAAGATGCGACTGAAAAAGCATCCGAAGAAACGTTCGGAAACGTTATGAACAGTTTCATAATGGAAATTAACCGACAAGTAAACCCAGGTACGCCTAGAGGTGGCGGTAATATTAAAGGTGAAGATATTAAGAAGATATCTGAAGTGAAAAGTATCGATCACTACGTTAAAAGAATTAACAGTGTCGCAGACTTAGTAGATCACGATATTATCGAAACACCTGAAACAGCAGTTGACCCGTCGAGTGACCGTGCGAAATATTTTAAGCGTACTGTTATGTTAACAGGGGTCAATGATTCATCTAAAGAAACTAAATTTGTATCTGAAAGTTATAAACTCGTTGAAGGTGAGCATCTTAAAGATGGAGATGTCAATAAAGTCATCCTTCATAAAGAACTTGCTGAAAAGAACAATCTAAAAGTTGGAGATACAATTAAAATCAAGTCTAACGTGTATGATGCGGATAACGAAAAAGGCGCAGATGAAATGGTGGAAGCTGAAATCATCGGATTATTTGATGGCGAAAACAACGGCCCTGTCACTGCTCCACAAGAGTTATATCAAAATACGATAATGACAGATTTAAATACAGCAGCTAAAGTATATGGAAATACAGAAGACACTGCAGTATATCAAGATGCGACATTCTTTGTTAAAGGGGATACGAGTTTAGAAACGGTCGTTAAAGACCTTGAAAAACTCGACATCAACTGGAGTAAGTACAGCTTAGTGAAGAGTACGTCAAACTTCCCAGCGTTAGAAGAGTCTATCTCAAGCATTAGTAGCATTGCGAACACGTTATTTATCGGATCGCTTATATTTGCTGGTGTCATCGTGTCATTACTATTATTCTTATGGATGAACGCGAGAAGAAAAGAAATTGCGATATTATTATCGTTAGGGATTTCGAAAGCTCAGATATTAATACAACTTATATTTGAAGTAATATTTATATCGATCCCTGCGTTTATTTTCTCAACAATTATCGCAAAATATACAGCTCAGATATTCGGTGAAAAAATCTTAAGTAAAGTATCTGACGATATTCAAAAACAAATCGAGTCACAGTCATCATCTAGTCAGTTAGGTGGCGGAGCGGAAGTCGATGGATTTAATAGAACATTAACGCATTTAGATGTTAATATATTAACTGAATCAGTCGTTTACGTTGTAATCTTTATGTCTATCGTTTTACTCGTATCAGTCATTATTGCTTCTATAAATATTCTTAAAAAGAACCCGAAGGATTTACTTATAGATACGAAGTAACAGAATACAATTATAGGTAAGGAGATCATATGAAAGTACTCATTGTTGAAGATGACAAAATAATAAGAGAAGGCATCGCAGAGTATTTATCTGAATTTGGCTACACTGTGATAGAAGCTGAAGATGGTGGAGTAGCGTTAGAATTATTTAACCGTGATATAAAGCTCGTTATTCTAGACATACAACTACCAGTCTTGAACGGTTTAGACGTGTTAAAAGAGATTAGAAAAAAGAGCACGCTACCGGTCTTGATGTTAACAGCTTTTAACGATGAAGCGTATAAGATCGATGCGTTTACACACTTTGCAGATGGCTATATCGAAAAACCATTCTCCTTACCTGTATTAAAAGTAAGAGTCGATGCGCTCATTAAAAAACATTATAGTAATGTAGAAAAATTTGAGTATCGTGATACAGAAGTGAACTTCACAAGTTACACAGCGACAGTGAACGGTGAGCCAGTTGACGTGAATCCGAAAGAATTAGAGATATTAAAATGTTTACTCATCAATGAAGGTAATGCATTAACACGGTCGCAAATATTAGATAACGTATGGAAAGATACCGACGACGCCCCCTATGATCGTGTGATTGATGTGTACATTAAAGAGTTGCGAAAGAAACTACACCTCGACTGTATTAAAACGATACGTAATGTCGGCTATAGACTGGAGAGACAATAACATTATGAAAATATTTCCTAAAATGTTTATACAAATCTTTTCAGTTCTATTAGTCGTTACGTTACTCATTCATCTATTTGTCTTTTTAGTTTTCCCCAAACCGTATTTAGAAAGTCGAAAAGATGAAATTTATCGTAAAGCAGAAGAAATATCAGCAAACTTAAATGGAGAGTCACTATACTATGTCCAAGAATCATTAAATTTCTATTCGGAGAATAGTGAAATTAAAGTCACTTTAAAAGGCAACCACAATAACAATGCTGTAGAGATTAACAAAGACGTTGGCATCGATCCGACGAGTAGTAATAACTCACTTATCATCGAGGAGCGTACAATTACTTTAAATAGTGGTGAAAATCTAGACGTTCAGTTTATATCAACCGCAGATATGCAAAAGGATGCGAGAGATTTAAGCTTTAAGTTTCTCCCGTATTCACTACTGTTATCATTAATCGTATCTGTTATCGTTGCGCTCGTTTATGCGAAGTTTATAAAAAACAATATAGAAGAGATAAAATATGTAACAGACGATATGATGTTGCTCGATAAAAACGCATCGTTAACCGTCACGTCAAACGACGAAATCGGAGATTTAAAAAGACAAATTAACGAATTGTATTTTACGTTATTACAGTCGATTGACGATTTAGAAGTTAAAAACAAAGAGATTTTAAAGTTAGAAGCGTTAAAATATGATTTTTATAGAGGCGCATCTCATGAGTTAAAAACACCACTCGCAAGTCTTAAAATTATACTCGAGAACATGCAGTATAACATCGGGAAATACAAAGATAGAGATAAATATATCGCGAATTGTATTGAAATTACAGATGAACTTTCACAAAACATCACGCAAATTTTATCGTTGTCATCTGTCGATCATTTAAAGGAAGATGAAGCGGAAATTCTAATTAACGACGTCTTACAAAACGTTTTAGATAAATATCGTGTGATTTCAAAACAAAAAAATATTACAATTAGTAATCGAGTAGAAGACGAGACGATATATATTAACCATCAGGCGTTAACAATGATTATGTCAAACTTAGTGAGTAACGCAGTCAAATACACCGACGAATACGGTGAGATTAATATCGGTGTAGATAATGACTGGTTCTTTATCGAAAATACGTATAAAAATGTTAAAGCGCTAAATACTGACGGGATATTTGATGTGAAATTTGATATCAACAAGAAGACGAGTAATGGACTCGGCTTATATATCGTGAGTAGTTTATTAGACAATTACAATAAGGAATATAAAGTTGAAACGACAGATAACTCATTTATTTTTAAAATAAAAATTAACGGATAATAATATGGAATCACCTCTATGAAAATAGAGGTGATTTTATTTTAATAATCTTTTAAACATGCACGTGCAGACGAGATACCGTTAGAAGAAGATATATCATTTTATAAGAGCACATATCCTGTGACAGAATGATGATTTAGAAATGTTATAAACAATTGACGTAGTTGAAAGCGTTTTGTATATTAAAGTTAATATAAGAGATACACTAGGGGAATTTAGAAATAAATTGAGATGAGTTTACTCAGACCCTTTGAACCTGATCTAGTTTAAACTAGCGTAGGAAAGTGTGCATATACATAACGGATTGCTGCGTGCAATTCTTCTTTGTGCACCTTCCTAATTGGAAGGTGTATTTTTTATATGAAAAATATTAAAGGAGTATTGGTATGAAGACAATTTTAGTCACAGGTGGCGCACGTGGATTAGGTGCAGCGATTGTTGATGCGTTAAGCGCTAAAGGTTACAACGTCGTTATTAATTATAACGAGAGTAAGGAATTAGCAGAGAAAAAGGTACAAGAATTAGGAGAGGACAAAGCAATCGCATATAAAGCAGATGTTAGAAACCGTGAAGAAGTTGACCAAATGGTTGAAGCGGCGATTGAAAAATTTGGTCGTATCGACGGCATTGTTAATAATGCTTTAATTGGATTTAAGTTCGATCCAGTCGCACAAAAAGCATTTAAAGATTTAGATTGGGAAGATTACGAACAGCAATTAGAAGGTACGATGAAAGCAGCATTTAACGTAAGTCAAAGTGTGATTGAACATTTCATTGAACAAAAAAGCGGTTCGATTGTTAATATAGGTACGAACCTCTTCCAAAACCCGGTCGTACCATATCATGAATACACGAGCGCAAAAGCTGGTTTACTCGGTATGACTAGAAATATCGCAAGTGAACTCGGTCAACATGGAATTCGTGCAAACATGGTGTCTGGTGGGTTATTAAAGACAACAGATGCTTCGAGTGTTACGACAGATGAGGTGTTTGATTTAATAGCGAATAATACACCACTTAGACAAGTCACAACGCCAAATGATGTTGCAAATATGGTCGCATTCCTTTCTTCAGATGAAGCAAAAAGTGTGACAGGGCAAAACATTACAGTAGATGGTGGACTAACGATGAACTAGTACGCGCTCTAATATTGAACAGTATTTAATTTTTCAGATAATTTTAAAAATTGTATTGATTTTAATTTCTTGTGTGTGATATAGTTATTCACAACAATAAATTAAAGCTGTTGATGAGGAAAGTAAAAGTAACGAAGACGTTACAGAGAGTCTTTGGTTGGTGAGAAAAGACGGTTGGAATTATTTTGAAAATGGCCTCTAAAGCATTGATTCGAACTTTAAAGTAAGAGTTAATCGGTTGCTTCCGTTACAAAGCCAGGGTATAAGCGTATATTTACGCCGTGCCTGTGAGGTGTATTTCGCGAGAAATGCATAAAGTAAGGTGGTAACACGTGTATAGCGTCCTTTGAATTGTATCATTCAAAGGGCGTTTTTTTTTGGCAGCTATTTAAATGGGGCGATTAAAATCGAAAGTGACATGATGAAAACGAGTTGAAGAAAAAGTGTATGAAAAATTAAATTAAAAATTAGGAGATGTTTAATATGACAAAAGGACCATTCAAAGCAGATCACGTAGGAAGTTTACTAAGACCAGAACGCATTCATAACGCACGAAAAGATTTTAAAGAAGGTAACATTTCTAAAGAAGAATTATTTAAAATAGAAACAGAAGAAATTGAAAAAGTCGTCGACAAACAAATAGAAGTAGGGCTAAAAGCAGTCACAGACGGCGAATTTAGAAGACGCTTTTGGCATACAGACTTTTTAGAACAATTAAACGGTGTCGAAGGGTATGAACCAGAGCAAGGATATACGTTCGTCGGTGAAGTTACAGAAGCGTGGAACATTCGAAACAACGGTAAAATTTCATTTAACAAAAACCACCCACATGTCGAAGAATTTAAATTATTTAAGGAAATAGTAAACGGGCGTGCAGTCGCAAAACAAACAATCCCAAGCCCGAACCAACTATTTAACGAAGGTATTCGTGATAAGTCTATCTATCCAAATATTAAAGACTATGCAGACGATATTATCAAAACATATCAAGATGCAGTCGAGGCGTTTTATGAAGCGGGGTGTCGTTACTTACAATTTGATGACGTGTACATCGCAGGACTTAATGCAGAAGATTACTTATGGGGAGATACTGAATTAAGTCGACAAGAAGCAATTGATCTAGCGCTTTATGTCGTGAATTCTATTTTAGAAGTAAAACCAGATGACCTCGTCATCACAACACATCTATGCCGTGGAAACTACCGTTCAAAACACGCGTTTGAAGGCAGTTATGCAAAAATTGCACCGACATTATTTAAAAAAGAGAAAGTCGATGGATTCTTCTTAGAATATGACGATGACAGATCTGGAGACTTTGAACCACTAGATTATATTCCAAACGACGGTCCAAAAGTAGTGCTTGGATTATTCACCTCTAAGCACGGTGAACTTGAAGACAAAGAAACAATAAAAGAAAGAATCGAAGAAGCGAGCCAGTTTATACCAAAATCACAAATTTGCTTATCACCGCAATGCGGTTTCGCATCGACACACCACGGTAACATACTCACTGAAGAAGAACAGTGGAACAAACTACGCTACATTGTCGAGCTTGCAGAAGAATTACTTTAATATGAAGAAAAATCCTCTCTTGTAGAGGGTTTTTCTTATGTGTCTGTACTTTTTAAATTATAAAAGAAATTAAAATTAAATATATTGTTCGGAGAATCAGGTAAATAATTAAGAAAGATATAATAGGTTTTACTAGTGCATCTTTATTATTCTTTTTCAATTGATATATCCCAAAAATTATTATCAATGGAATTACTATATAACCGACTATAATATGATTAAGAAAGAAATCCAAAATTTCATCCACCCTTTCATATTGGATAAATTCATATGGCTGAAAATGACTAAGAATCCATCTATTAAACCTTATAATACTCACTATCTCTAGGTCAAACTTCACTTCAAATTAAAATGTTTTTCTCAACTAAGTGCTGGGTAAACGTTTTATATCAAGTTAATGGAGGAAATCGTATGAACGAAATTGTGATTAAAAAGAGCAAAAAGAAAGTAACGATGCTAATCTTATTCTCGATTGTCTTTATCGGTCTAAGCGTATTTATACTGCTTTACGGTTTAAATAAAGAAAGCTTATTACTATCAATCGTCGGTGGAGCAGGGGTCGGTTTTTCTCTCGCAGGACTATTTGCTACGATTAAAATGTACCGTTCAGGAGATACGTTACTCGTTATTAACGACAAAGGATTTTACGATTATTCATCACTCATGGCGACGAATGATCAGTTAATTGAATGGAATGAAGTCAGTCAAATTCAACATGCTGAAATGAGCGGACAGCAATTCGTGAATGTTCAATTAAAGAATCCAGATGAGACGCTACGCAATCTGTCAGATTTTGCTAAAAAGATGGCAAAAGCAAACGAAAACATGGGACTACCGGGAATTAACGTAAACGCAAATATCGCAGTCGGGTATGATGCAACGGAGTTAGTCGAACTCATGAACAATTACTTAAAACAAATGAATAATTAAAAGAGATAGAGTCTTATACTACGAAGTAGTGTAAGGCTCTTTTATTATGAGCGAATCATTGACTTAAAAATTTCAAACATGTTATTATATAGAACGTAACAATTACGATTTAGGAGATTTATAAATGAAAAGAATACCAGTAACTATACTTAGCGGTTACCTCGGTGCAGGTAAAACGACGCTAATGAACCACATTTTAAACAATACAGAAGGCTTAAAAGTAGCAGTACTCGTAAACGATATGAGTGAAATTAATATCGACGCAGACTTAATTGCGAATGGAAGTAGCTTAAGTCGTACAGATGAAAAGTTTGTAGAACTTTCTAACGGATGTATTTGTTGTACATTACGCGAGGACTTACTCGTAGAAATTGAAAAGTTATCTAAACAAGATATCGACTACATTTTAATCGAATCAACAGGTATCAGTGAGCCAGTTCCAGTTGCACAGACGTTTTCATATGTCGATGAATCACTCGGTATCGACTTAACAAAAACGACTTACATCGATACGATGGTCACAGTAGTAGACGCATATCGATTCTGGAATGACTATAACTCAGGCGAAACACTACTCGATCGCCAAGAAGGAATGAGCGAAGTCGACGAGCGTGAAGTGAGTGACTTACTCATCGACCAAATCGAGTTTTGTGACGTCATCGTATTAAATAAAACAGACTTAGTATCTGAAGATGAGTTATCACAATTAAAACGTACAATTCGTACGTTACAACCTGAAGCGGAAATTATTGAAACAGTGAACGCAGAATTACCACTCGAAAAGGTATTAAACACAGGGCGCTTTGATTATGAAAAAGCAGCATCATCTGCAGGATGGTTAAGAGAGCTTGAAATGGGACATGAAAACCATACACCAGAAACAGAAGAATACGGTATTTCAAGTTTCGTATATAAACGCACATTACCATTCAACGCAAAACGCTTTGACGATTTCTTACAAGAAATGCCAGAAAACATCGTCCGTGCAAAAGGACTCGCATGGCTCGCGTCAAGAAATGACTTTGCAATCATGGTATCACAAGCAGGAAGAAGTGTCGGAATCGAACCAGTGAGCTACTGGGTAGCAGCGATGCCTACAGAAACACGCCGTCAAATATTAGCAGAAAATAGAGAAATGGCACAAACGTGGGATCCAGAATACGGAGACAGAAGAAACGAACTCGTATTCATTGGAATCGACTTAGACAAAGAAGCAATCACAAAACAATTAGATGAATGCCTAATCAACGCAGAAGAAATGGAACAAGACTGGAACACATTAGAAGATCCATATCCATGGCAGATTGCATAAAATTAAGCCCTACACCTATATTTTAGGTGTAGGGCTTGTTTTAATTCTTATTATGCGGGTCAGCTTCAGGATTATTTTTGAAATACTCTTCATGATCATGATATTCTTCAAACATATTTGCAAGCTGTAAGATTCGTTCATCATCTTTATACTTTTCATATAAATCATCGATACGATATTCTGAAGCTAGAGTAAGACCATGTTCATTAGGTTTCGTATATTCATATCTAGGAGCTTCCTGAGCTGTTACTAATACTACATATTCTTCTCCAATGGAAAAGTAAGCATCACCATGCGAATTGGGCTTAGGAAGAACTAAATATATATCTACCTCATAAGGGTAGGCTAAATCAAATCCACGATTAACATATGGGATGAGTCCAATCTTTTTAATCCCTGTTAATTCTTTATATTCAATACTTCTATCTGGCATATACAGCTCATATGTATATTTATTTTGAATTACATCATTTGCATCGGGCAATATATAATTGTCATCTTCAATAGGAATTTGGTCAAACCAAGTCATTGCAAGAATCTGATCTCTAGTAAGCTCTTCTCTTTTAATCAACGGCTCGTCTTTATTTTCTTCTTGTTTAGACTTTTCTGCAGAATCTTCTTTACTCGAATCCTCTTTAGATGATTCATCGACCTCTTCAACATTCGAACTATCCTTTCGTTCGACCGTATTGTCTTCGATAGGAACAGGAGTTTTGCTACATGCGACTAAAATAAGTGTAGATAACATCATTACATAGATTATTTTCTTCATAATGCACCTCTAAATGGTTTTAAATATATTATATCAGAGTGAATAAACAATACATTTAAAAATATAATCAATGTGTAAAATTTGGTATAATAATAAGAGAAGGGAATATAAAAAGGAGGCATCATTATGAGTGAACAATTAACGAATAGACGAAAAGTCAGAGGGCTACTCCGAGAGTTAGAAGACATTCTTTTTGATATTTCTGTAAAGGAAGCGGACAATAACAACTTTCTCATTATAGAAAGTGAGTTAGAGTCGAAACTCTTTAATGAAGGAGTTTCAGGAGGAGAAGACGAGCTAGAAATCGTCATTGCATTAACAGATGAAAACGTACACTATAAGCTAGAAGTAGAAGCGGAATATCCGTCAAGTAAACTAGAAGTTGAAGTGTATAAAAAAGGTGCAGATGAGCTAAAATTTGTACGAGCAAATGAACTACCAGCACAGCTGAAATCATCAGAAGAGTTCAGAGCAAAATTAAACGAACTATCTAAAGTTGTAGAAAGCCTCGGTGGCGAAAACTTTACAGATCTGTTTGGAGAATAGAAAAATCCCCAAGTAATTGATGATAATTGCTTGGGGTCTTTTTTAAGAATAATATGTTATTCTAAAAAAAAGGTGATGATGTTATGAAAGGCTCATGGATTTTTTGGTGGATAATCACGATTGTAGAAGTCGCAAGCTTTTTAGCAATTTCAGCATTTCTTTGGTTACGAGAAGTTGATGCAACTGGTGCAGTTCAAACAACGGAATTAAAACTTCTTAATATCGCAGTGTTAGCGGCAGCTTTTATAATACCGTTTATCATACAAGTCGTATGGTTAGTTATTAATATTGTTATTAAAAATAGACAAAGAAGAACCCCGTTAAGTTAAAATTTTTAGCTTAACGGGGTTTTATTTATTTAATAAACTCTTCTTTTACCTTATCAAACGCTTGATCTAAGTCGTTGATAATGTCTTCTGCCGCTTCAAGTCCAACGGACAAACGTATGAGGCTTTCTGTTAGGTTGAATTTATGTAACTCGTCCACTGGTATTGCGGAGTGTGTCATGGATGCTGGGTGTTGGATGAGTGTTTCTGGGTCACCTAAACTGAATGATATGATGATGAGTTTTAAATGGTTTAATAGTGCTTCTGCCATCGTTGAATCTCCATCGATTTCAAATGATACGACTGCACCACTGTCTGCCATTTGTTTCTCTATAATTTCTTTTTGTGGATGGTTTTCATCACCCGGGAAATAGACGTTTTTGACGAATGGATGTGTGTTTAGGTAGTGAAATACTGCTTTTGCATTTTCACAGTGTCTATCCATTCGTACGGATAATGTTTTAATCCCACGGAGGATTAAGAACGCATCCCACGCGTTTAAGTTTTGTCCGAGTTCTCCCATGATGTTTTGGCGCATAAATGCGATGTCTTCTTTTGATCCACAAATGAGGCCTGCGACGACGTCACCGTGACCGTTTAAGTATTTTGTTGCACTATGTACGACGATATCTGCGCCGAGTGTGAGTGGGCGCTGTAAGTATGGTGACATAAACGTGTTATCGATAACGACTTTTAAGTGATGTTTCTTTGCGACGTGTGATATTGCTTCTATGTCTAATATTGTTAACGTCGGGTTGGATGGTGTTTCGATAAAAATCACTTTTGTATTGTCTTTAATATGTTGTTCTATTGTATTTGTATTAGTGCAGTCGATATAGTCGTATTCGATGTTATATCGGCTTGCGATTTTTGTTAAGAAACTGTACGTACCGCCGTATAAGTCTTTTGTAACGAGTACGTGATCACCGGATTTTAGTTGTGAGAGTAGTGCGATACTAATTGCTGCCATACCGCTACTTACTGCAAGTGCATCGTCTGCTTCTTCTAGACTCGCGATTTTTTGTTCTAATTGCTTAGTCGTATCATTACCGTAACGACCGTAATGAATTTCAGATGCACATTTTGTCGCATGCTGAGCATCAGTCGTACAGTCAAATGAGTATGCAACAGCTGGAACAATCGGTTGAACGATTGCGCCCGCTTCTTTTTCTGTCTGACAGTTATGAATAATCTTCGTGTTAAAGTTAACGTTTGAACGCATGATTGAAACTCCTTCAGTTAGAATGTAGTAATTTTAAAATGTATTTTTTATTCTCCATACATAGAATCTATTTTTTCGTAATACGCTTCCATATTTTCGTAGCTGTTCATTCGTTCCATGAGGTTTAATATGTTTTCGTTGTTTTTATGTTTTTCGTATAATTCCTTAATGTTATATTGATGGCCATAGTTTAAAGCTTCTTGATATGTAAGTTCGCCGAGTGATGAATAAAGTAACGTGTATGTTTCTCCGACTGCAAATACGGACATGCCACCCATGCTTGGCGGGTTAACGACGTAGAATGATAATGGATCTTCTGGTGTGTCTACGAGCACTTCAGTGACGTCTACATTGATGATACTGACTTCTGGTATTTGATTCGTTACGTCAGCGCTTTCACCGCCGGGGTAAAGAGGACGCGAATATTCTCCAGCGAATATCTCTTCTGCTGTCGGTAATACGTATTCGTTAAACTCGTCGATCACTTGTTGATCGTAAATCGTCATTGCTAATAGATGTTCTGTCGTTAGGTCTTCAAATGCGATTAGGGGTGTGTCTTCTTTTGATTCAGTTTCTTCTTTGTCTTTTTCTGTATCAGATTCTGCTTCTTGGTGCGAACGCTCGACTTCGTTTTTAGGCTTCTCAGTTTCAGCAACGTCTTTTTTACTACACGCAGCGAGTATGAGTAAAAGTGAAGCGAATGCGAATAATACTTTTTTCAAAAATTACCACCTCACATTATATGTTGTGTGTTTTCTTCTTAAATTATAATATAGCAGATTTTACATGCAACTATTGTGTGATTTCTATTATAATAGATGTTTGGAAAGTGAGGTTACTATGGTAGAAAAGATAAAAACCGAGTGGCTAAATCAGCCAATTCAAAATATATTAGCAGGGATTGTCGTTTCACTTGCGTTGATTCCTGAAGTGATTGCTTTTTCTTTTATTGCAGGTGTCGAACCGATGGTTGGATTATACGCGTCGGTCGTCATTGCGATTTCGATTTCGTTTTTAGGTGGTCGTCCGGCGATGATTTCTGCAGCTGCTGGTGCGATTGCGTTACTTGTGAGTCCGCTTGTTAAAGAGTATGGTGTCGATTATTTAATTTTCGCAACGATTGTAATGGGGATTATCCAAGTGATTTTTGGGTTGCTTAAAGTCGGATCTTTACTAAAATTTATACCGAATTCCGTCATGATTGGATTTGTGAATGCTTTAGGGATTTTAATCTTTATGGCGCAACTCGAGCATATTTTTAACATATCGTTTGCGACATACATATATGTCATCGTCACTTTACTGATCGTTTATATTACACCGCGTTTTGTTAAGACGATTCCAGCACCGCTGTTTGCGATTGTCATTTTAACGAGTGTATATATTATCTTTGGTGCAGATATTAAAACAGTCGGTGACTTAGGGGAGATTAAACGTACATTACCAAAATTAATTATTCCGAATGTACCATATACGTTAGAAACGCTACTCATCGTCTTACCGTATTCGATTTCTATGGCGATTGTCGGACTCGTTGAGAGTTTATTGACTGCTAAAATCGTCGATGATGCGACAGGTACGATGAGTAACAAAAATAAGGAATCTCGCGGACAAGGGGTTTCAAATATTATTACAGGATTCTTTGGTGGAATGGGTGGTTGTGCGATGATCGGACAATCAGTCGTGAGTGTCGAGTACGGTGGTACAACACGTCTTTCGACGTTTACTGCAGGTGCGTTTTTAATGTTTATGATTCTCGTTTTAGGCGATATTATGGTTCAGATTCCGATGTCTGTACTCGCGGCAATTATGGTAATGGTCGCGTTAAAGACGTTTGACTGGGGCACGTTTAAATACGTGAAGTACGCTGAAAAGAGCGATATTTTCGTAATGCTCGTTACAGTTGTAGCAGTCGTCTTAACGAATAACTTAGCAGTCGGGGTCATTCTCGGGGTGCTTTTAAGTGCGTTATTCTTCTTAAGAAAAATATCGAACGTTACAGTGACTAAAGAAGATGGAGACGTAGTTACGTATAAAGTGTCGGGGAATATTTTTTACGCGTCAATTGAATCGATGATGGACCATATCGATTTAAACGATAAAGGTCGTACGATTTACTTAAATTTCGACGACTCGAGAATTTACGATGATGCTGCATTAGAGGCGATTGAACAGATTGTTCATCAACTAAAAACACACAATCAAGTGTACGTGACACATTTATCTAAAAGCAGTTATGATAAGTTTGTCACACGAACTACGATAAAAGAGTCTCATCTCATACAAAAAGGAGTGCACGATGATGTATAAATCAATACTACTCGCTTCAGACGGCTCGGATTATAGTTTTCGCGCTGCAAAAGAAGCGTTAAAATTCGCTGGTGAAGAGAGTGTCATTACAGTGTTAAGTGTATTAGAAACTGAAGCGGTGAAATACGACTTTTTACAAGACGCACCTGGCGAGAAAGATATAAAAGAGAAGCATATTAAAGTGCTTCATCCAATTACTGAATTATATGATTCAAACGATGTAAATTATCAACTGCGTTTAGAATCGGGGAATCCGATTCGAAAAGTAGTTTCAATCGCAAACGAAGGTACATATGACGTCGTCGTCATCGGTTCAAGAGGGTTAAACGCATTCCAAGAGATGATGCTCGGAAGCGTGAGTCATCAAGTCACGAAGAAATCAAAAATACCAGTTGTGATCGTGAAGTAGTTGGGACCCTCTAGACGTCTAAGCGAATGAAGCGTAAACTAGTTATGTTAGTTTAATCATTAGGGAGAATATAATTATGAATGAATTCTTTAAGTTACATGAACGTGGGACAGACGTCCGTACGGAGTTAATTGCGGGTCTGACTACGTTTCTTACGATGGCGTATATCGTGATCGTAAACCCGGCGATTTTATCAGCAGCTGGGGTACCGTTTAACCAAGTGTTTATTGCGACGGTAATTTCTGCGGTTGTCGGTACGCTCATTATGGCGTTATGGGCGAATTATCCGATCGCAATCGCGCCAGGTATGGGTATGAACGCATATTTTGTGTCGGTCGTATTTACTGAAGGCGTTACATATCAAGCGGTATTCGGAACAGTGTTTTTTGCAGGGATGCTATTTTTACTTCTGACATTTACGTCACTTCGTGAAACACTCATTCGCTCGATTCCAACACCGTTAAAAGTCGGGGTCGCGAGTGGTATTGGATTATTTATTGCTTCACTTGGTTTAAAAATGTCAGGGATTATCGTGCCAGATGAAGGCACACTCGTTGCGTTTGGTGATATTACGTCACCTGTCACGTTACTGACAGTTGTTGGTTTATTACTGACGCTAATTCTTGTCGCGCGTAACGTTAAAGGGGCGCTATTTATCGGAATGCTCGTAACGGCAATTATCGGTTACGTGACTGGACTTCTTCACATCGATAATGGTGTTGTATCTACGCCTCCGTCACCAGTATTTTTTGATATCGACTTAGGCGGAGTATTTAGTCAATCGTTATACTCAGTCGTATTCGCATTTTTACTCGTGACACTATTTGATACGACAGGTACGATGATTGGTGTTGCTGAACAAGCAGGGCTGATGAAAAACGGTGAACTACCAGGCGCTAAAAAGGCGTTAATGGCAGATGCGGTCGCAACGACAGTTGGTGCAACGTTTGGTTCGACACCGTCAAGTGCGTATATCGAATCATCATCAGGTGTTCAAGTCGGTGGACGTACAGGACTGACGACGTTAGTCGTAGCGGTACTATTTATGCTGACGTTATTCTTTTCACCGATTATTGAATCTATTTCTGCGTTATCTGCAATTACAGCACCAGCACTCATTATCGTTGGTAGCTTTATGATGACGGGATTAGCGAAAGTCAATTGGTCGCGTTTTGATGACGCATTCCCAACATTTATTATCGTTTTAACGATGCCATTTACGGCAAGTATCGCAATGGGAATCGCGCTCGGATTTATCACATATCCGTTACTCAAACTCGTTGCAGGTAGAGGTAAAGAAGTTCATCCGTTAATATATGTGTTTGCGGTACTATTCATTATCCAAATCGGATTCTTATAAAGAGAGATATTACGGAAGAACTACAAGGAAAAGACGCATTAAAAGAAGCGGGTATTTGGTCAATCAACCCGTCATAATTTGAAACTCCTGTCTATTTTAGGCAGGAGTTTTTATTATGAGAAACGGGTATGAGTAATGAAACAGTTAGAAATGAGGTTCTATATGAAAATCGCAATTGTCGGTGCAGGCATGGCCGGCATCGGAACGCTTCGCTACTATATTGACCATGTTGAGAATCCAGATATGGAAATTTATATATTCGATGATTTAAATGCCGCAGGGACTGGATATCCATTCGGTCCAGATGATGACGCACTGCTACTCAATCAGCGACTAAAAAAGATGACGCTCGCCCCGTGGGACGATAAAAAAGAATACATCAAATATTTAAAGGCACATGATCCAGACTTATTAAAACATGAATTTATTACGCGTCCAGAATTTGGTGAGTATTCTAATGACGTGTTTTCAGAGTATGTAAAAGATAACCGAGTGACGTTTGTACCATCAGTCGTCGATGATATCGATGTGAAAGAAAAGAGTTATATCATCCATGCGGATGATACATACGAAGTCGATATTGTACACTTATGTATCGGACAGTTGCCTCAAACGGATATTTATAATTTAAAAGAAATTGACAAATATATCGCAACACCGTTTCCGATAGAACGCAATAGTGACGTGTTATTAAACGCGAAATCTGTCGGAGTGATTGGAACAAACTTAACGTCACTCGATATTATTATGTATTTACATCATCATAACTATAAAAACGATATATTAGTGACGTCACGAAGTGGCACGGTGCCCTTCATTAGAGGAAATGAAGCGGAAGTCGATATCGATGTAGAAGCGTTAAAACAAAATACAGACATCACGATTCAAACAATCGTCGATATATTTAAAGAAGAAACGAAGAAGCAAGGTATAGATTTTCATCTTTTAACAGAGCTCAATGACATGCCGGTCCTCGATTCGCTCAAATATCAACTCGAACATTTAGATACGCTCGGTGTCGTTCAAGAAGTTGCGGAAGCATTATCAGAAGTATTAAGAGAAGTGTGGAATGACTTGTCGTTAGAAGATAAAAAATATTATATGAAGCATCTAAAAGGCATACACGGTCAATTAACAGGACCATTCCCAAAAATGACTGCTGAAAAAATTGTCTCACTCATTGAATCAGGTCAACTGACGTACGTATCTGGTGTGGAGGATATTAATTACGAGGATGAGTTTGTGATTGAAACTAAAGATGGTAACTATTCAGCAGACGTTATGGTGAGTGCGGTTGGACCAAACTTAAATGGGGAAAATCTAGCAGATAAAAACAACGCATCACCTCTAGTGAAGACCTTAATCGATAAGGGTATTCTACAAGTAGACGCACTCGGTGGTATTAAGATCACATATCCAGAGTTTTCGGTGATCTCTGAAGCGGGTGTGTTAGATAGAATGAAACTATACGGTAACTTAGTATCTACGACGCACATCAATAACTCTGGTGTGAACTTAATATTAAAGAAAATACCGCAGTCGATTGAAAAACTTAACCAATAAATGACGACTGATGTGTTATACTTAAGAAAATAATATAGACATTTCGGGGTGCTACTTTTGTGGCTGAGATTATACCCATTGAACCTGTACAGATAATGCTGGCGTAGGTAACAAATGTTTAGGGCTTCTTTGAGCACTCCGAAATTATGCAAATAATTAAGGAGTGCTTTTTTGTTGGATTTTAAACCGGGATTTCCGCTTCAATCGAGCCCGCTCGTGAACTGTATTACGAATCAGATTTCTATTGAAATGATTGCGAACAGTTTATTATATGTCGGTGCAAAACCGATTATGGCCGCTCATATTGATGAACAAGATGAAGTAATTCAAGCCGTAGACGCGTTGTTTATTAACTTAGCGCGTTTACCATACAATGAAGCGAAGCATTTGTTACATGCAGCGACACGTGCGAATACTCATAAAAAGCCGGTCGTTGTTGATTTAGTCGGATACGGCGTGAGCGAATTTAGAAATAGTATCGGTGACGCACTCGTTGAACTTAAGCCTGCAGTTGTAAAAGGTAACATGTCTGAAATGCGTGCTTTTTGTAAGCTGAAAAGTCATGGTCGAGGGGTAGATGCTGGCGAAGAGGATACGAAAGCGGACCGTTTAGAGGAGTTAATCGATGCGTTAAAAGATAAAACACTAGAGCATGGAAACATGGTCTTCTTAGCGACAGGTCCAGTCGATATTATCGTCAGTAAAGATCATGTAGTGAAACTATCGAATGGCGTTGAATATAACGGTCAATTTACTGGAACTGGAGATACTGTCGGTGCATTAGTTGCTGCGAATTTAGGCAGTGGTCTTCATCCTGTAGACGCATGTATTAACGGAGTCAGTTATTTTAACATTTGCGGTGAAGTCGCAGCAGAGAAAAGTCGTGGTCTAAATGAATTTAGATTTCATTTATTAAACGAGTTATCTCTATTAAAAGATACGGATTGGACGAAAGAAGTTAAAGGAGAATACGTATGACATTCGATTTAAGTTTATATTTAGTGACAGGTCGATACGATTATAGCGATGATGAGTTTTTATCGATCATTGAAGAAGCGTGCCAAAATGGGGCCACGATCGTACAACTACGAGAAAAAGAGTTAACGACAAACGCGTTTTACAATCTCGCCGTTAAAGTAAAAGAAGTGACGGACAAATATAACATGCCACTTATTATTAATGACCGTGTAGATATTGCTTTAGCAGTTGATGCTGCGGGTGTTCATATCGGGGATGAGGAGTTACCTGTACATATTACTCGACAAATTATAGGTGACGATAAAATACTCGGTGTCACTGTAAAAACAACTACTCGAGCTATAGAAGCAGAGAGAGGTGGTGCAGATTATTTCGGCGTCGGGGCATTCTTTGATACAAACACTAAAGAAACGATTGTTCAGTCAAAAGAGGCGTTAGTCGAAGTCATTCAACATACGAACGTGCCATCTGTTGGGATCGGTGGTCTTAAAGAAGAAAACATAGACGTATTAAAAGACACAGGAGTAAAAGGTGCAGCTATTGTATCTGAAATTATGTTAGCAGAAAACGTTGCAGAAAAAGTAAGTGGTTTAAAACAAAAAATAGAACATATTTTGGAGGACAATTAAATGATTAACTCAACACCACAAGCAGTTACAATCGCAGGTTCAGACTCTGGAGGCGGTGCAGGTATTCAAGCAGATTTAAAAACGTTTCAAGCGCGTAACGTATTTGGAATGAGCATTGTCGTCGCACTCACAGCACAAAACACAAAAGGCGTACAAGACGCATATTATGTACCGACAGAGTTTATTGATGCACAGTTTGATTCTCTCGCAGATGATTTTAAAATCGGTGCGTGTAAAACAGGTATGCTCGCAAGTGAGGCACATGTAAAATGTGTTGTAGAAAACTTAAAAAGAGTCGATTTTGGACCGTACATATTAGATCCAGTGATGATAGCAAAAGGTGGTCATAAATTACTCGAAGACGGCGCAATCGATTCAATAAAGTCAGAATTAGTACCCCTTGCAGCGATTATTACACCAAACATTCCCGAAGCTGAAGTGTTAACAGGTTTAACGATTCAATCAGGAGAAGATATGGTTGAAGCGGCGAATTATTTAAAAGCACTCGGGGCAGAAAACGTCGTTATTAAAGGTGGACACCGTGATGATCTGTATGCTGAAGACTTCGTCAGTTTAAAAGATGAAGAGTTTTGGATGCGCGGCACACGTATCGATACGAATCGTACACACGGTACAGGGGATACGTTCGCAGCGTGTATCGCATCTGAACTTGCAAAAGGAAATGATTTAAAAACGTCAATTATTACGGCGAAGAGTTTTATCCAAAGCGCGATTGAAGACCGTATAGAAGTCGGTCACGGACATGGTCCCGTAAACCACTGGGTAGAGGTAAAAGATAGTATTGAAATTATCGAAAAATAAAAAAAGGGAGTTCCGAATGGAACTCCCTTTGTTATGCGATTATTCGCCTAATTTACCAATTTGGTCTTTAGTTTTTTTAGATGCATTATCTACAGCATCTTTTGCTTTACCAGCAGCTTGATCTGCTTTACCTTCGAATTCTTTACTCTTATCGTTTAACGCTTTACCAGCTGTTTCTTTTGCTTTACCTTTTAATTGATCTACTTTACCTTCAAATTTACTCATTCATATCATACCTTTCATTTCTGAAGTACTAGATATATACCCGTTCTATATGTTTTAAAACATCGAACCGTAAAATAAAGTTAGATATTTGAAGTTGTAAGTTCATCGTAAGACATATTATCGTAAGTGTCTTTGTCTAGAGTACCGTCAGTTTTTGCTGTTACAGTACCTGCGACCATAGAGTCACTAACGTTTAATGCTGTACGTCCCATATCGATTAACGGCTCAACAGAAATTAATACTGCTGCGAGTGCAACTGGTAAGTTCATCGTACTTAAAACGATAATGGCAGCAAACGTCGCACCGCCTCCTACACCAGCGATACCAAGGCTTGTAACTACGATAACGACGATTAACGTGAGTATAAACTGTAAGTCAACATTCACTCCAGCAACTGGTGCAACCATTATCGCAAGCATTGATGGGTAAATTCCGGCACATCCATTTTGTCCAATCGATAATCCGAAACTTGCAGAGAAGTTTGCAACACTTGACGGTACACCGAGGCGTGTCGTTTGAGTTTGAATATTTAACGGTAACGCACCTGCACTTGAACGTGACGTAAATGCGAATAGTAACACTTCAGCCGTCTTTTTAACGTAAGTGAATGGGCTTAACCCCGTTAATGCAATAATAATTAAATGAACGATAAACATCGCAATGAGTGCAACGTAAGACGCGACGACGAATAAGCTTAAATCCACTAAAGCTCTAAAGTCACTTGTTGCAACAGTATTTGCCATAATTGCTAAAATTCCGTATGGCGTTAAGCGTAAAATAATTTTAACGAGTTCCATGACGAAATCGTTGAGGATTAAAATCCCCTCTGATAATTTGTTTGCACGTACTTCATCGTGTTTTTTAAACTTTAATAAACTATATCCGAGTAATGCTGTGAAAATTACGACCGCAATTGTCGAAGCACCACGCTGACCTGTAAAGTCTAAAAATGGATTTGCTGGGATCAGTTGCGTAATTTGTTCTGGTAACGTTAACCCTTCAATTTCTGAAGCTGTTGATTCAATATCTAAACTACGTGCGTTTTCAGCTTCCCCTAAGTTAATGCTTGAAGCGTCTAAGTTAAATGCGATAGCTGTCGTAATACCAATTACCGCAGAAATAGCGACAGTAATGAGTAAGATCGAAATTGCCTTAACTGCAGACTTTAAAAACTTCTCTCTAACTTCTAATTTCGCAAATGCACTTAAAATTGATACGAAGATCAGTGGAATAACGATCATACGTAGTAATCGAATGAAGCCATTTCCGATGAGGCCCATCCAACCTGTCGTTTGAGTCGTGACGTATGAATCAGCACCATATAGAAGTTGAATAATTCCACCGAATACTAAGCCAATACCGAGTGCGATTAATACGCGGTATGAAAATTTAATATGCTTTTTTTGCATGAAAAAAACTCCAACAAGGAGCGCAAAAAATACAACTAGATTTATAATAATAAATGTAGCATCCATGAATAACATCCTTTTTAAAATTTTGATAAATCGATTATAGGACATTTTTAATTCCTAGTAAATAGATATGTTTTAAATTAATAAAATATTTTTTGGGTATAGTATAAAAATGGAGTGATGATATGAATATCTTTTTATCTTTAAATAAAAGTTATATAGATGGAGAATTTGTTGAAGGCGACAGTGGGGAAGTATTTCAGTCGTTAAATCCGTTTGACGACTCGTTGGTTGCGGAAATTCCGCTTGCGAGTTTAGAGCAAACGAACAAGGCATTTGAAGTTGCGGATAATAGTGAATGGAAAAACAATCCGAAGCAACGTAAGAAAGTACTTAAAAACCTTATAAAATTATTTATTCAGCATAGAAAAAATATCGTAGACGTCTTAATTAAAGAGAGTGGAAGTACGTTTGTTAAAGCGAATGCTGAATACGTTGCGACAATCAATATTTTAAGAGAGTCTTTAAAATTAGTAGAAAAGATTGGACATGTTGGAAATCGTTCATCTCTTATACTAGGTAAGAAAAATTTAATTTACCGCTCACCAAAAGGTGTGGTGTCGTCCGTTGCGCCATTTAATTTCCCGTTACATTTATCGATGCGTACGATTGCGCCAGCACTAGCGTTAGGCAATGCGGTCGTTCACAAACCGGACGTTCAAACAGGTATCGTGAGTGGAGCGATACCAGCAGTATTATTAAGAGAAGCGGGAGTACCGAGTAACGTTTTCCAAATGGTGTTAACTGAACCGAAACTCGTAGGAGATGTCTTCTTTACACATGAAAAAATTAATGCGATTAGCTTTACAGGATCGACTGCAGTTGGTAAACACATTCGTAAAGTAACAAACGATAGATTTATATCGACAGCGCTAGAACTTGGTGGGAATAGTCCTTTTATCGTTATGGATGATGCGAATTTAGATCATGCAGTTCGTGCGTTAATTCCTGGGAAATTTTTACATTCCGGTCAAATATGTATGAGTGTCAATCGAATCATCGTTCATGAATCAGTGTATGATACTTTTATCGATAAATTTAAAGCAGCAACTGAAAATTTAAAAATGAGTGTCGAGCACAATAAAGTTGGAATTATTGGGCCGATTATTAATAAAACTCAGTTAGAAAAAACGAAGAAGTTTATCGAAATGGCAAAAGCCTCTGGTGAAATCGTCTTAGAAGGCGAAGTGAAAGGTAATTTTGTCACACCGTTTATCTTTAAAGATATTAAAAATGATAGCAAGATCGCACAAACTGAATTATTTAGTCCGATCGCATTAATTATAAAAGCAAGTTCTAACGATGAAGCAATTCGTTTTGCTAACGATACAGATTACGGACTATCGGCTGCGATATTTACTGAAGATGTTGAAAAAGGACAGAAGTATGCGGAACAAATAGAAAGTGGTATGGTACACGTCAATGAACAAACGGTTCTTGATTTTCCGAATATACCGTTTGGTGGCGTGAAAAATAGTGGTATGGGACGTTACGGAAATCCATATGTGTTAGAAGATTTTACAGATTTAAAATGGATGAGTACTCAGCGTGGACCATTGCCATATCCGTTTAATTAAAAGAAGACTGCAGCAGAGCTGCAGTCTTTTTATGGTTTAAATAAGAACATTTCTCTCGTATATTTTGGTAGAAACTTTAAGCATAGTTTATCGACGATAAATGCAGCAATGACAGGAACGATGAGATACGCCACTGTAAGTTTAGCGATATTCATACTCGTACTACCGTCCATTAACGCTAACGAGTTAATTGGACCAACTAATCCTGTGTGACCAAAACCTGCTGACATTGGTGTTCCTTGCACGTTCATGAAGTAACCTGTCGCACCGACGATAATTCCGTTAATGACTAACGGCACCGCGATAATTGGGTTTTTGAAGTACACTGGCATCATCATTTTACCTGTACCGATGATGAGAGCGATGATGGTACCTTTGTTGTTAATTCCAATTGAGCCAAATAAAAACGTCATACATGCTGTTAAAATTCCTAAGTTTGCTGCACCACTCGCAAGTCCAGAAAGACTTACAACAGTCGCAATCGCAACGAGTGAAATTGGTGTTGCGAGAAATGCAGAGTAAAATACACAAATTAAAATCGTCATGAGAAGCGGATTTAAATCTGTAAAGTGCGCAATTAACTCACCTAAACTCGTTGTCACAAGTTTTGAGTACGGTAAGATCATTAATCCGATTAAACCGGGAACGACACCACCGAGAAACGGTAAAAATACGATGTTCAGTGATCCGAGTTTATCGCCAATGAATACGATAATAGCCGCTGCAATAATGAGTGTAATTAAAACGTTAATTAAATCTCCCATTCCTTGTAAACGGACACCCGTTTCTTCAAAGACTAATGCTCCAGAACCGATTAACGCTGCTCCACCTAAAATAACGCTACGAATTCCGTCAAACTTTAAGTTCATCCCCGCTAACACACCGATGATCACTGACGTAATTAACTGAAACGAACTGACTGCATTACCGACCGTTATAAAGACGTCAGAGTAACGCCCGAAAAACTTTAAAATTTCTCCGAGCAATGCACTAGTAACTAATGCGACGACGATACCGATCGCCATCCCATTTAAAATATTAAAAAAGAAATCCTTTTTAGACATTTTCATACGAAAGAATCACTCCGTAATATGTATTTTTCATAATCATATCCATTATATGGTGAATAAACAATATGTATTTTTGAAAAGTTGAATATATTTTTTCTTATTAGATACAAAATAAAAAACCTTACCGATATAAAAATCGGTAAGGATAATTTTAGAATACGTTGTCTGGATTTTCTCTTTCCATATCTTGATCTGGATGTTCTTCTACATGTTCATGATATTCTTCTAACTTGTCTTGGTCTGGTGTAATCGTAAGACCTAAGTTACGTCGTTCTAAGTCGGCGTCTTTATAGAAACTGATTGTCATCAGAATGATAACAATACTAAATGGGAAAGCAGATATAATCGCTGCTGATTGTAACGCTCCTAGACCTTCGTCACCGCCTGTGAGTAATAGTACAAATGCGATGAGTGAAAGTAATATTCCCCAAGTAATTTTAATTCTTTTAGGAGGTTGTAACGTTCCGTGAGATGTTTGCATACCTAAAACGAATGTCGCTGAGTCTGCAGATGTAATAAAGAATATCGATACTAATAGTATTGCGATTGTTGAAAGTACGACACTAAGTGGTAATTCATTAAATATCGCAAATAACTGTGTTTCTGGTGATAACGCTAATATGCTGTCTGAATTTTGAGCGACAGTAATTCCTGTCGTTCCAAATACACTAAACCAAATTAAGCTTACGATTGTTGGAACGAGTAATACTGCAATGACAAATTGTCTAATTGAACGTCCTTTTGATACACGTGCAATAAATATACCAACGAAAGGACTCCAACTGATCCACCAACCCCAGTAGTAAATCGTCCAGCTTTTCAGCCATTCTGCTTTTTGCTCATAGAGAGGGGCTACGTCGAAACTGTTTTGTAAAAATGTTCCGAGGTAAGATCCTGCTGTTGTTGTCATCATATTTAAAATAAGAATCGTTGGTCCTATGAAAAATAGAGCAACTAATAATAGCACTGCAAGAGACATATTAATGTTACTTAAATATTGAATCCCTTTAGATAATCCACTCCAAGCACTTGCTAGGAATAGAATTGTTACAACAAAAATAATTATAAACTGTACTAATATATTTTGAGGTACATTAAATAAATAATTAAGACCGGCGTTAATTTGTAACGTACCTACACCTAAAGATACCGCAACCCCAATAACAGTTGCGAATACAGCAAGTACGTCGACGACTGTACCTAATGGACCATCTACACGATCTCCAAAAATAGGTCGTAACGTTTTAGATAGTAAACCATCTTCGTTCTTTCTAAATTGGAAGTATGCGAGAGATAACGCAACGATTCCATATACCGCCCACGGATGGAATCCATAGTGGAATATCGTGGAACGCATTGACTCCATGAAAGCTTCTTTAGTTTCTGGGTCAGTTGATGGTGGTGCTAGATAATGGGATATAGGTTCTGATGCCCCGTAGAACACAAGGCCGATCCCCATACCGGCACTGAATAACATCGCTAACCAAGAAATTGTTCTGAATTCAGGTTCGTCATTCGGTTTACCGAGTTTTAATTTTCCAATCGGACTAAATATTAAAAATACTGAAAATATAATAATTACCGTAACAAGTATCATGTAATACCAACCAAAAGTAACCGTAATATAGTTACTTAAAGCTCCAGTCCATTCACCGAATCTTGCTGGCATAAACATACCAAATAAAACAAGAATTAGTACTAAAATTGACGCGTATTTAAACACTGGTGATATTTTTTGCTTACTTTTATCGGTCATTTTAACACTCCTTTTTATACACAAGTATATAGACTAACATATTGATACTTAGAATAAAAGGATGTTTGAAAATAAAATAATAACAACTGATCTAAATCATTGTATTTCTTATTTAAAATTATTATAATTAAGTATAGATATAGCATTAAATTAAATGATAATTTTCTAAATTAGTAGGTGAACAACTTTGAAAAAATGGTTACAAAACAAAGGCTTCAGAAACACGGTGATTTGTGCGGTTCTTATTATTATAGGGATTGTACTTCAATACCAAAGCCTTGAAAATGCTGCGATTCCAGTGTTTATTGCTGCTTTTTTAATCGGGGGATATTATAGCGCTAAAAACGGAATCGAAGAACTGATTCACGACAAGCATTTAAACGTAGACGTACTGATGATCTTAGCAGCCGTTGGTGCATCGATCATCGGATATTGGATGGAAGGTGCGCTGTTAATTTTCATCTTCAGTCTTGCTGAAGCGATGGAATCGATGGCAAACGAAAAAAGCCGAAACGCGATTTCTGAGTTAATGAACTTAACGCCAGACGAAGCGCGTCGCTACAATGAAAACGGCGAAATTGAAGTCGTACCAACCGCTGAGCTAAAAGTTGGAGATAAAGTTCAAGTGCCACGCGGTGAAACAATTCCTATTGACGGAAAACTTCTTTCAACTGACGCGGTTGTTAACGAAGCATCTGTTACAGGTGAATCTGTTCCTGTTGAAAAAGTAACAGGAGACGAGGTCGTCGGGGGGACGATTAACGAAGGTAACAGAATCGATATCGAAGTTACAGTTGAAGATAGCAATACGTTATTTGCTAAAATTATTCGACTTGTCGATGAAGCGCAGTCTTCACCGAGTAAAACGGCGAGTTTTATTGAGTCAATTGAAGACACTTATGTAAAAGTTGTATTAGTCGGAGTTCCGTTATTTATCGCTTTAGCGTACTTTGTACTCGACTGGGGTTGGACAGAGTCGTTTTACCGTGGAATGGTACTTTTAACAGTTGCGTCACCATGTGCATTAGTCGCAAGTGCAACGCCAGCAACACTTTCAGCAATTTCAAACGCTGCGCGTAACGGAATGGTGTTTAAAGGCGGTCAAACGATCGACAACACGAACGCATTAAACGCGATTATATTCGACAAAACAGGTACGTTAACAGTTGGCGAGCCTGCTGTTACAGATGTTTATTACGTAGATGGTGTCGACCACGAACATGTCGATGAGGTTATTAAAAGTGCAGAATCAGGCTCTATGCACCCAATTGCAGTAGCGATTTTAGATTACTTAGAAGACACGCCACTCATTGAACTCGATCACGTCGAGGATATTACAGGTAAAGGATTCTTAATTCAAAACGAAGGTAGCGAATGGAAAGTCGGAAAGCATAGTTATGTGTTAGATGAATCTAATATTCAGCTATCTGAAGAAGTGAAGCGTGTCGTAATTGAAAAAGAATCGACAGGAAACACGGTGATCTTTGTGAGTCGCGATAACGAGTTACAAGCGTTTTATGCGCTAGAAGACGTCGTGAAAGAAAGTGCAAAAATCGCGATTGAAAAACTCAATAACATGGGTATTCAAACGATTATGGTTACGGGTGATAACGAAAATACCGGAAAGCATATCGCAAAACAAGTCGGTATTAAAGAAGTTCATGCTAATAAAATGCCAGATGAAAAATCTTCTATATTAGATGAATTAAAAGAAAAATATGGAAATGTTGGAATGGTTGGAGATGGTGTAAACGACGCACCAGCATTAGCAAAATCTTCGGTTGGATTTGCGATGGGTTCAGGAACAGATATCGCAATGGAAACAGCAGACGTCGTACTTATTAAAGACGACTTAACGATGATACCGTACTCTATTGGATTGTCTAAAAAGATGAAGCGTATCGTCATTGCGAACGTTGTATTTGCAATTGCGGTCATCGCGTTACTCCTCATTGCGAACCTTTTCCAAGCAATAAACTTACCACTAGGAGTCATTGGCCACGAAGGATCAACAATTCTAGTTATATTAAATGGTTTAAGATTATTAGCGTATAGGGATTAAACATTAGGAGTGATTAACATGTTAGTTTTGACACCTTCTCAAGCGAGAGAAAACCTCTATAAATTACTCAAAGAAGTAAATGAAAATCACAACGCAATATTTATTAGCGATAATAAGTTAAACTCTGAGGCGGTTCTTATTAGTAAAGAGAATTGGGACAGTATTAATGAAACGCTATATTTAGAAAACAACGGTGTGTTAAATGTCGTTAGAAGACGAATGGAAGACAATAGTGGTTGGACAAATATCGATGATATTAACTGGGAAGAATTATAAATTACCCATGTTGGTCTCATTATGAATAAACGCCGAGTACAACTGTACTCGGCGTTGTTTTATTTGTTCTTACGTTTACTAAATGATTGATGTGCTTCAGCGATGTCGATTGTTTCATCTGCTAAATTATCGAGACGGTGCAAGATGTTGACGTCTGTGAGTCGTTTTCCTTCGTATGCTTCTGGTGTGATGAATACATATGATGATAATACGTGTGCTTTCATGTAGTTTAATATCGGCTTCAGCATCATTTCTGCAACTAAGAAATGTCTATTAGATCCCGCTGTTGAGACGATGGATACTGTTTTTCCTTTTAAGCCATCGATTGGTAATAGGTCGAATAAGTTTTTTAGAACTGCAGGGATAGATGCTTGGAACACTGGGAATCCGATAACGATGACGTCAGCTGCTAACATTTTAGAAATGACTTCTTTCGTATCGCCAGACCAGTCTTCATAATGACGCCCATCTGCTAGGCTGAGTGTTTTATCTTTTAAATCGATCATCTCAATATTATGAGTATTATAGTGTGTTTCAAAATAGTTTGTGACGTATTGTAAAGCAGTTGCCGTTTTTGAGCCGACATTCGCTCCAGCTAATACTAGTATATTCATTACGTTCTCTCCTATAAAATTATCAATTATATCGTATCATTTTCTCGGTGTATTGTAATATTTGAAGGTTAAAATCAGTCAAATTGTTGATGAAAATGTCACCGATTTTTTGAAAATATTTAAGAAATCGCTACCATTTTTAAATTTTGTCGCTATAATTAAAAAGAGAATATTATTAGGGGGATTTTCAATGAAGGAAAGTAAATTAGAATCACCAAAGAAGATTAACGTCTTTTTAGCAATCATACCGTTCATTGTTATGATCTTTTCGATGTATATTGCGGTGGTTAAATTTGAAATTGATCCACACGTGCCGTTAATTCTCGGTACGGCAACTGCTGCCATTGTCGCACTTATTTGTGGCTATAAGTGGGATTCACTTGAAGAATTTATGTATAAAGGAATCAAACTCGCACTACCGGCTGTTGTTATTATTATTTTAGTTGGTCTCGTCATCGGTTCTTGGATTGGTGGGGGTATTGTTGCGACGATGATTTACTACGGTTTAATTTTATTAAATCCAAAATATTTCTTAGTCACGATTATGCTCATCTGTGCTTTAGTTGCGCTTGCGATTGGTAGCTCATGGTCAACGATGGCGACAATTGGTGTTGCTGGTATGGGTATCGGTATGTCGATGGGGATTGAACCTGCGATGATTGCCGGAGCTGTTATTTCTGGAGCTTATTTTGGAGATAAAATGTCACCGCTATCAGACACGACAAACTTAGCTGCTGGTTTAACACACGTACCGTTATTCGATCACATTAAACATATGTTTTACACGACGATTCCAGGGCTTATTATTTCATTAATCGTATTTTTAATTATTGGACTTAAAGTAATTGGTAACGAAACGTTAAATGATGAAGAGGTGAATAGCATGCTCAATGCGATGCAAGATAACTTTGTCATTTCACCGTGGCTATTTTTAGTGCCAGTAATTGTTATCGTTTTAATCGTATTAAAAATGAGTGCTGCACCTGCACTATTCATCGGTGCGATGCTCGGGGTACTTGCTCAAGTATTTGTTCAAGGTGGATCACTCAGCACGTCAATTGACGTCTTAACAAACGGATACGCTTTAGAAAGTGGTAACGAAAGTGTAGATACACTGTTTAACCGCGGTGGATTACTCGACATGATGTATACTGTTTCGATGACAATCGTTGCGATGACTTTCGCAGGGATTATGGAGTACTCAGGCATGCTTCAATCGATTATGAACCAAATTTTAAAAATCGCAAAAGGTACATTTGGTTTAATTTCAGCTACGCTTGCTTCAGCGTTTTTCACAAACGCAACGTGTTCTGAACAATATATTTCAATCGTTGTACCGTCAAGAATGTACTTAAAATCATATATAGACAATAAACTACATCCGAAAAACTTATCGCGAAGCTTAGAAGATGGTGGTACGTTAACGTCTGTATTTATCCCTTGGAATACGTGTGGGGTATTTATATATGGAACGTTAGGAGTGTACGCATGGGATTACGGCCCTTATGCGATTTTAAACTTCTCTGTACCGATTATTGCACTCATTTTAGCTGCGACAGGTATTGGGGTTAAATATATTACTGACAGCGAAAAAGAAGAGTTCTTAGAAGATATTTACGGTTCAGAAGAGGCGAAACCAGCAAGCAATGAGTTATAATATACGTATGAAACATATTATTAAACTCATTTTAAGTATTGGGGTTGTGTTTTTCATCAGCATATTTACTGATAAAAAACGCGCAAAATAATGAAGCGGAGCTGATGGTGATGAAACGCTATATTATGTTGATGTCAATGTCGCTACTTTTAGCTGCATGTTCAACGAATACAGATACAAAAGAGCCGTCCGAAAACGTCGAAGAACCAAAAGAAAATATTGAAGAGAAAGATGTAGATAAAGATATGACAAAAACACGTTACATCGTCTCGTTTAATCGTGACGTTACATTAGAAGACTTAAAAGAATATGGTGTAGAAGAATCAGATGTGATTAATGAGATGGACAACATGAACATGAAAACGATCGATCTCGATGAGTCACAATACGAAAGTTTAAAAGAAGCGCCATTTGTCACGCATATTGAAGCGGATGAAGAAATCGGCATTCCCCCAGGGGAAAAAGAAGATAAATCTGATGAAATGTAATATCACGAAGGCAGACTCCTGTCTGCCTTTTTTGGTACAATGAACCGTGGAGGAGACATATGAGTAAATATTATGCAGTACGTAGAGGGAGAACCCCTGGTATTTATAGAGATTGGGACACTGCAAAGCGTGAAGTGATGGGTTTTAGCGGTGCAGAATATAAATCATTTAAAACTGAAGATGAAGCACTTAAGTTTATGAATTTAAGCAAAAAAGAAGATATAAAGTTAGATGGGCTTATAGCGTATGTTGACGGGAGTTATGATAAGCGATCAGAACGCGCAGGATTTGGTGCAATTCTAATTGAAGATGGTAAAGTAATACACGAAGCGTCGAAAGAGATCGCTATTAATAAAGACGACAACTTATGGAACGTCAGCGCTGAAATTGGTGGAGTACTATATGCAGTTAACTACGCGATTTCAAATCAGTACGATAAAATTCACATCCATTATGACTATGCAGGTTTAGAAAAATGGGCAACGAAAGAGTGGCGTACAAATAAACCGACAACAAAAGAATATCAGAAGCAAATGGAGCAACTGATGCAACAAATCAAAGTGGATTTTATAAAAGTAAAAGCACACACTGGAGATTTTTATAACGAGCGCGCAGATGATCTTGCAAAACAATCGATTATGGAGGACTAAATGGTGAAAAAATTATTGTTTTTTGACATTGACGGAACACTTTATAATACATCGGTCAAAGTACCAGAATCTACAAAACGTGCGATCGAGTCGCTTAAAAAAGATGGACATACGTTAGTCATTGCGACAGGCCGCGCACCGTTTTTATTTAAAAATTTAAGAGAAGAGTTAGGAATCGACTCATATATCGCATTAAACGGACAATACGCAGTCGTTGACGGTGAAGTGATTTACAAAAATCCAATTCCGAGTGACTTGTTAGAAGAAATATCTAAGGACGCTAAAAAACATAACCATCCAGTCGTCTATTTAAACGATACACATATGGTGTCAAATATAAAAAGTCATAGTCGAATCGACGAAGGGTTAGGCTCTCTAAAGTTCGATGAATCACCTGGACATAACGAAAACTTCCATCTTGAAAACGAAGTGTGCCAAGGATTACTCTTTTGTACAGAAGATGAAGAGGATTACTATAAAGAAAAATATAGCGAGTTAGACTTTTTAAGATGGCATCGAGTGTCGTTAGACGTTATGCCAAAAGGTGGATCTAAAGCAAAGACCGTTAAAAAGGTCATTGAAAAGCTCGGGTTTAATGAAGATGACGTGTATGCATTTGGAGACGGTCCGAACGATTATGACATGTTAAAACTCGTAAATCACTCTGTTGCGATGGGTAACGGTGTCGATGAAACGAAATCAGTCGCCGAATATGTGACGAGTCACGTCGATGACGACGGATTATATTATGCGTTAAAACATTATAAACTCATTTAAATAAAACAAGCCGTGTCCGTATAAACGGACGCGGCTTTTATAATGGTCGAACGAATATAAATTGTGCGATTGTTGAGGATATATATACGATTTCTCCGTTTGTTTCATTGTATAGTTCGTATGAATCGAGCATATCATCGAAGTTCTTCACAGTGACGACGTCGTTTATGTTTAAATTTTGGTTTTTAAAGTAATGTACGAGTCGGTCTTCGTTTACGAAACGCTGGATGACGACAGAGTCGTCGATTTTTATGTCTGGTAAGATCTTCGCGTGGCGATCTGCGATTTCCATATCTTCAGGTAAAATTGCTCCGCCATGTGGACAATATTTTGGACGTCCTAGATATTCGTATATTCTTTTAGCGAGTTTATCTGAAGTTGAGTGCTCTAACAGTTCAGCTTCGTCGTGAACTTCATCGATTGAAAACCCAAGTTTTTCAACGAGGAAGACTTCCCATAGACGATGTTTATGGACGAGTCGTTTTGCTTCTTCGGCACCTTCAGCGGTAAGCATACTCCCGTGATACGGCTTTAAATCGATCCAGCCGATTTTAACTAGGCTGTTCATCATCTCTGTAACTGTTGGTGGTGAAATATTGAGTTTTTGAGATATCGATTTATTAGATACTCTAGAAAACTCGCCACCGAGTTCATATATTATTTTTAAGTAATCTTCTCTCGTCGGACTCATTTATAATCCACCTCTCGTTATGTAACTTAATTATGCAATGAATATGAAACTCGTGCAACATTCGTTTATTTTATCATTTCAATAGGATACGTTATAATATAAGAATAGAAAATTATGTTCGAAAACATTTAAGGAAGTGTATGAATATGACAAGAATGATAGACATCATTACAAAAAAACGTGACAATATCGAATTATCAAAAGAAGAGATTAAATCGTTTGTTCAAGGATATACCAATGGAGATATCCCGGATTATCAAGCATCGAGTCTACTGATGGCAATCTTTTTAAACGGTATGACAGAAGATGAAGTTGCAACGTTAACGATGGAAATGGTTGAGTCGGGAGATCAAATCGACTTATCTGGAATCGAAGGGTTTAAAGTAGATAAACACTCGACAGGTGGCGTTGGTGATACTACGACGTTAGTATTAGCGCCACTCGTTGCAGCAGTTGGCGTTCCAGTACCTAAAATGAGTGGAAGAGGGCTAGGTCATACAGGTGGAACAGTTGATAAACTTGAAGCGATGGAAGGATTCCATGTTGAATTATCTCAAGAAGAATTTATCGAACTCGTAAACAAGCAAAAACTTGCATTAGTCGGACAATCAGGCAACTTAACTCCGGCAGATAAGCTGATTTACGCACTACGTGACGTTACAGGAACAGTAAACTCGATTCCATTAATCGCAAGTTCGATTATGTCTAAAAAAATCGCAGCAGGAGCAGATGGTATCGTTCTTGACGTAAAAGTTGGTGACGGTGCATTCATGAAAAATGAAAAAGATGCAGAGGCACTCGCACATACGATGGTACAAATTGGTAATAATGTCGGACGAAATACGATGGCAGTTATTTCAAGCATGGAAGAGCCACTCGGTTATGCGATTGGTAACGCGCTAGAAGTGATTGAGGCTATTGAAACGTTAAAAGGAAAAGGTCCAGAAGACCTTACAGAATTATCACTTGTCCTCGGTAGTCAAATGGTTGTCCTTGGTGGTGGTGCAAATAGTTTAGAAGAAGCACGTGAACTATTAGAGAAAGCAATCGAAGATGGTTCGGCACTAGAGAAATTTAGACAACTTATCGTAAGTCAAGGTGGAAACGGCGACGTGATTGATGACTACAGTCTATTACCAACTGCTGAATATACTATTGAAGTAAAATCAGACAAAGCAGGATACGTCACGCAAATTGAGTCTGAAAATATGGGAGTAGCAGCATCGATTTTAGGCGCTGGACGTGAAACGAAAGAAAGTGAAATCGACTTAGCGGTCGGTATCGTTCTAGAGAAAAAAGTTGGAGATAAAGTAGAAGTTGGAGATACACTTGCAGTGATTCACTCTAACAAAGAAAATGTCGATGACGTCATTTCACGCGTTAAAGATTGTTATACGTTTGGTGAAGAAGAAGTTCATCCAACACTCATTAAAAAAGTGATTACAGAATAGAGGTGTATATATTGAAACAATGGATTCCGCAATATGAAAAGCTTAGAGAAGCATCAAAAGAAAAAATAGACGCACAGTTAAACGAGTTAGATTTAGAAAGAGTAAAATCTGTGTATGAAGATGTTTATGTAAATCAGACGGCGTTTGATACGTCAAACGTTGAAGAAGTTCCGTTCGTGACAGAAGAAGAGTTAGACGTAGAAGTGTTAGAACGTTTAGCACACACATCGGTTGAAGACGGGAAAGTCGCGGTACTTTTAATGGCTGGTGGACAAGGAACACGCCTCGGGTACGATGGACCGAAAGGAACGTTTACATTTGACGACGTATCGCTTTTTGAACTACAAGCGCGTCAAATATTAAAATATAAAAAAGAAGACGTGTTAAACGTTCATTGGTACATTATGACGAGCGATATTAATCACGATGAAACAGTTCAATTTTTCGAAGATAAAAACTACTTCGGATTACCAAAAGAAAATGTTCACTTCTTTAAGCAAGAACATTTTCCGTCTCTATCAAAATCTGGAGAGTTATTATTAACTAAAGATGAAGAAATAATGATCACACCGAACGGGAACGGTGGAATATTTAGTGCGCTTAAAGCGAGTGGCATGCTAGAAGATATGAAAACGCGTGGCGTTGAAGCGGTATTTATGAACAACGTCGACAACGTCGTCGTAAAAGTACTCGACGAAGTCCTTGTCGGTCTTCATTTAGATGAGGAAAATGAAGTGACGTCAAAATCGATTACGCCTAAACCAAATGAAAGTGTCGGTCGACTCGCGTTACTTGACGGTAAGAAAACAGTCGTTGAATACACTGAAATTCCTGACAGAGAAGACGCGTCATTTACAAATGGAAATATCGGGATTCACGTATTTAGTATCCCGTTTATCGAGAAAGCGGCAGAGGCGGATATGCCATATCACCTCGCGCTTAAAAACTTAGAATTTTTAGATGATGATTTAAAGTTAGTAAAAGAAGAAGCGTTAAAATTTGAAAAGTTCTATTTCGACGCATTTATCGTTGCAAATAAACATAAGACGCTTCAAGTGGACCGTGAAGGAGAATTTTCCCCACTTAAAAACAAAGAGGGTCAAGATAGTGTGGAAACAGCGCGTCGTGATCTTGAGAGATACGAAATGATATAGATGAAAGAAAATAATATCTCTGTTGAAAAAACTTTAAAACACATTATTCCTTTATCGTTTGGTGAAGAAGTAGGAAATAGCGTCAGTCACGGTGTCGCAACATTTCTGTTTATATTTTTACTTCCTTTTACTGCTATATATATGTATGTAGAAGGTGGGGCAATGCATGCGTTTGGCGGTAGCGTGTATGTCATTTCAATTATTACAATGTTTTTATCGTCGACGATTTACCATATTATGGCACCGGGCACACATCACAAATATGTCATGCGTTTAATTGACCATAGTTGTATATACATTGCGATTGCCGGTACGTATACACCAGTCGCGCTTAGCGTTATCGGTGGATTTTGGGGATATACGATTCTCATACTCCAGTGGAGTGCGGCGATTTTAGGTGTACTATATAAGACGTTAAGCCCGAAAGTCAGTCCAAAAATTAGCTTAGCGTTTTATCTTGTGATGGGGTGGATGATCGTACCGTTTTTACCTGCCGTATTATTTGGTACAAATATTATGTTTTTAGTCATGCTTTTTATAGGTGGCGTATTATATACAATTGGCGCATGGTTCTATGCGCAAAAAGATAAGCGATACTTCCATATGATATGGCACTTTTTTATATTTATAGCGAGTATCGCTCATTATATCGGTATCGTGTTCTACATGATTTAACATAAAATCAGACTTCATACGCATTTTATTGCATGAAGCAATCGCTTATTATGATAATATAAGTTCAAATAGCGATTATCGAGAGGGGATTTTAAATGATAACAGAGTCAGAAGTACGTCAAATAGTGGAGAGTGTAAATGATCCGATTTTAAACGTACCGATTTCTGAGACGAATGGTATCGAATCAGTCAAAATAATAGAAGATAAGGGACACGTCAGCTTAAAGATTTTAATTGGACGTTTAGGTGGACAAGAGCAGTTAGACCTACAAATTAAAATCGTTAATTTATTAAAAGAAGCGGGCGCAAATAGTGTCGGTCTTCGCTTTGACGAGTTACCAGAAGAAGAAATTAATAAACATAAAGCGACGATGGGTAACCAGTACGAAAGCCAGTTTGATATGGAGAAAACGAAGTTCATCTCTGTAGCATCTGGTAAAGGTGGCGTTGGTAAATCAACGGTTACGGTAAACCTTGCGGTTAAATTACAAAAGCTTGGTAAAAAAGTTGGGATCATCGACGCAGATATATACGGGTTTAGTGTGCCAGATATGATGGGGATTTCAGAGCAACCTGAAATTAAAGATAAAAAAATTATTCCAGTTGAACGCTTCGGTGTTCAAGTTATTTCTATGGGATTCTTTGTTGAAGAGAATACACCTGTCATTTGGAGAGGACCGATGCTCGGTAAAATGCTAACGAGTTTCTTTAAAGAAGTAGAATGGGGCGACCTAGACTATCTTCTACTCGATTTACCACCTGGAACAGGAGATGTGGCGCTCGACGTGCATCAAATGTTACCGGAGAGTAAAGAAATTATCGTAACGACACCACATCCAACAGCAGCGTTCGTTGCAGCTCGTGCAGGAGCGATGGCGATTCATACGGATCACGAAATTTTAGGTGTTGTAGAGAATATGTCTTACTTTGAAAGTAAAGAAACAGGCAATAAGGAATATATATTCGGTAAAGGTGGCGGACAAAAACTCGCGGAAGAGTTAAACGTGCCGTTACTCGGGCAGATTCCTCTTGGCCAACCAAACTTTGATAAAGAAGACTTTGCACCGTCAGTTTATCTTGAAGGTGAAATTAGCGATCATTATGAAGAAATAGCAAAACGTATTATCGAGGAAGAAGAATGAGTTCAAAATATGTTGTTAAGTTTTACTTTACGACGTTAATTATCGGTGTGATTGCGTCTACATTTATCAGCTTGTTTACAGAATATGAAAATGTCACGAGTCATTTGTTTAAAGGGGACTTCTCTGAGTTTTTCATCGGTTTAATATGGATTATAGGATACGGACTTATTATCGCGACTGTCGCACAAGTAGTTTTCTATATTTACTTATTTATTAACCCGCTAGGGCTCGGGATATTTAGAAGTTTTTGGCCATACGTACAAATCCTTCTTATTATGTATGCGATATTCGATCTTTTCTACTTAAGATTTTTCAAGGTTGGAAAAGACCACGGCTCAACGCTTGAGTTTATATGGATACCAATTATTGTTGTAATTGTCGGATTCGTAGTCGCATATGTTAAAAATAAACAAGTCGAAAAGAATATCTTTATACCGTCATTGTTCTTTATGATATTTATGACGTCGTTAACACTACTACCATTTATATCAGTAGAAGATATGACTTGGATATACCGTTCGATATTTACTGTACTCATATTAAATGCGTACCAATTACTTAGATTGCCAAAATATATTGAAGCATCTAAAGAAGATAAAATCGCACGCGGTATCGTTAACAAAGACAAATAAAAGTCTATAACTTTAGAGCGCTACACCAGCCTCTAAAGTTTTTTTAAAAAATATATATTTTTACGCTTGACCATCTTTTGTTTACTTGCTATTATATAAAAGTCGTCAAAATCAAGAAACGACAGACGCACGAAAAATAAATTTTAAAATTTCAAAAAATAACTTGCTTTAATTTTTTGAACGTGCTATAGTAAATATTGCGCTTTTCAAAAGCGCACCAA
>NZ_CAVG010000039.1 GCF_000438455.1 Nosocomiicoccus massiliensis | reverse complement strand
CTAAAAAAACGAAAACAACTAAAAAAGCAAATTAATAATAATATTTTAATCTAAAAAACGAGTATCTAGCTGGTGCTCGTTTTATTTGTTTAAATAACTGAGTGTTCTTTAACGTAAAAGGGATTTGCGTAAAATTGTTTTTAATCTTTTGATATAAAGCGGATTTGTGTAAAAGGATAAGTCGATACGTTAACACAAATGCCCTAATCGTTAAATTATCGAGATCGTCGTTGACGTAAAAGCGATTTGCGTAAAATTAAAACGTCAATCACATATAAAAGGCGAGTATCTAGATGATACACGCCTTATTTTTATTTCACGAACGGTTTTAATTTCTCGTATGTCTCATTTAAATAACTTTCATATTTGGATGATCCCGTATCTTTAAAGTATTGTTTTGATTTTAAACTGTCTGGTAAATACTGCTGTTTCACGACGTGATTGTCGTAGTTATGCGGATATTTATATCCGATTGCACGACCGAGTTCTTTTGCGCCTTTATAATGACCGTCTTTTAAATGGTCTGGTATGACGCCGATATGTCCTTTTCGTATATCTGATAAAGCACTGTCGATACTTTTGATTGCTGTATTCGATTTTGGAGAGAGTGCTAAATCTATAACTGCTTGTGCGAGAGGGATTCTCGCTTCCGGGAATCCGAGTCGTTCTGCTGCGATGATCGCATCTAGCGTGCGGCTTGGAAGTTGCGGGTTACTTAGCCCGATATCTTCATAACTAATGACGAGTAGTCGTCTTGCAATTGTAACGAGATCTCCTGCTTCTATTAGTCGGCCTAGATAATGAAGTGCAGCATCGACATCACTCCCACGTATTGATTTTTGAAAAGCACTCATTACGTCGTAGTGTTGATCGCCGTCTTTATCGTGCAAGAATTGACTATGTTGCATCGTATCTCTCGCGTCTTCAAGTGTAACGTGAATCTCTTTATTAGTGTCGCTTAATACGGCAAGTTCTAGGCCGTTTAATGCACTTCTAATATCGCCATTTGCTGCATGGATAAAGTGCTCTAAAGCATCATCTTCTACGGTTACATTTAAATTACCAAGACCACGCTCTTTATCGTTTAAAGCGCGTGTGAGTCCAGTTTTAACATCCTCATCTGTTAACGGATGCAGTTCAAAAATTTGTGTCCTAGAGCGAATTGCAGGATTAATGACGTGGTACGGGTTTGACGTCGTCGCACCGATTAAAACGATTTTTCCGCTTTCTAGATGAGGAAGTAAAAAGTCTTGTTTTCCTTTATCGAGTCGGTGGATCTCATCGAGCATTAAAATCACGCTACCACTCATGTCTGCTTCAAAAACAATTTGTTCCATATCCTTTTTAGAGCTAGACACTGCGTTTAACGTTCTAAATTTATATTTAGTACTGCCAGCTAATGCGTTAGCAATACTCGTTTTACCTATACCTGGGGGACCGTAAAAAATCATCGATTGTAGTCTTTTAGCATTTACCATTCGTCTGATAATTCCTTTTTCTCCGACGAGATGCTCTTGTCCAAGTACTTCATCGATTGTTTTTGGTCTCATGCGAAAACTTAATGGTTCATTTGACATTAGATTTTTCACCAACTTTTTCGTTATAATTATAATCATAACATAAGAGATATGACTAAGAGGTGATGACGTGAAGATATCAACTAAAGGGCGCTACGGATTATATTTTATGAACGTCCTCGCATCTGAGTATGGAGTTAAAAAGCGTTCAGTGAAATCTGTCGCGACTGAAAGAGGAATAAGCGACTTATATTTAGAACAAATCGTCGCTTGTTTAAAAAAAGCGAATTTAGTAAAAAGTACGCGCGGAGCGTACGGTGGTTATGAGTTAAATTATCCGCCAGATGAAATTACAGTGCTCGACGTATTCCAAGCTGTCGGAGAAAATATAATCGCAATAGAGTTAGATGATAAAGACACGAAAAACGAGAGGTTTTTGTGGAAGAGAATACGAGATGCGTCACACGACGTGCTGCGTCATACGACGTTACATGATCTTGAGAATCAATCAGACGAGTTTGATGATTATATGTTCTATATTTAAACACCTCCCATTTGGGAGGTGTTTTCACATTCGTCCACTTTTAAATATCGTAAATATTAGCCAAGAGAACATCGCAATTGCGAGTATCGTACCGAGTTCTATCACCGGGAATTTGTAGAGTATCGATCCTTGACCAAGTAGTGAAGATCCGACTATGATTCCAGCCATTAATATAGAAAGTGACATTAAGACGATTGAAAAAGAAATTCTATTAATCGTACGGTCTAAATGTCTTCCGATACTTTTTTCTTCCTTAAGTTCTAAACTGATCGGTAATCGTCTAGTACTTAAACCTTTTGTAAATTGATGGATGTTTGTTACAGAATCTTCAACGATATCTGTTAACAGAATCCAGTCTTCAAACTTATCTTCTGCAACGCGTTTAGGGTTTAATCTTTGAAGTAATAACTTTTTACCAAACGGCTCAGCGACAGATAATATGCTGTAATCTTTATATAAAATTTCAATGTTACCTTCTAACGTAATTAACGTTTTAGCAAGTAATGTAAAGTCTTTTGGTAAATGGATATGGTATTTATTTGTAATTGTAAATAAGTCTCTAACCGCATCTCCAAATTCTAGGTCTTTCAGCGGAATATCATAATACTTATCTTGCATAAGCTCTGCTTCTTCGTATAAGTCATCGACATTTACGTCATCTGGTACAACACCCATTTGTATAATTGAACGTACAACTTTCTTAGAATTCTTTTGCATTAAACCAATGAGTAGGCTTCCGAAGTTTTGTTTAACGTTATCTGTCAGTTTTCCGACCATACCAAAGTCGATAAAACCAAGCGTACCATCGTTTAAAACGATGATGTTCCCAGGGTGAATATCCGCATGGAAAAATCCATGTTCAAATATTTGTGTGAAAATTGTACGCGCAAATGTATCTGCGAGTTGATAACGGTCAAAACCTTTTTGCGAAAGTTCATCGACTTTACGAATTGAAATCCCTTCAAAGTATTCCATCGTCAAGATCGTTTTGTTTGATAACATTTCATAGACGTGTGGGAATTTGACGTCCTCTGAATTTTTAAACTGACGTTCAATACGATTAATGTTTCTCGCTTCTAACGTATAATCCATTTCTTGAATAATGGCAGTGGATAACTCATCGACAATATCTGTGACTTGATATTGTTTCGCCCATTTAAAGTTCTTTTCAGCAACTTGTGCGATCGTTTTAAGTATTTCTAAATCGATACGAATATTTCTTTCAATGTTTGGTCGTTGAACTTTAATCGCAACGACTTCACCAGTTTTTAACACTGCTCGGTGGACTTGTCCAATCGACGCTGAACCGAGTGGTTCATCTTCAAATATTAAAAATGTGTCTTCGATTTTAATATCTAATTCTTGTTCGATTAACTCTCTTGCGATTTCGCTAGAAAATGGAGGTACATTACTTTGAAGTTTTTCTAATTCTTTAATGAATGACTCCGGTAATATATCACCACGCGTACTCGCGATTTGACCGAGTTTAACGTATGCAGGTCCTGCTTCTTCTAGAAATAATCGAATACGTTCTGCGATTGTTTTATCTTCTTCTTGTTTTTGGCTTTTATTAAATAATCGACTCGGTAAAGAGAGTAACTTATCTAAGCCACTTTCTTCGATAATAAACCCAAGTCCAGTTTTAGAAAACAAGATGGCAATTTCTCTAAAACGGTTAATATATTTAAATTGATTACGTATCATAATGATCCTTCCAATCTAAAACGAGATGATGAAACGCTAGAAGAGTGCTAAAATAAGAGTTAACAATAATTACTATAAGAATAGGTGAAAACATTGCGTGAACTATTATTTTTAATTGCACCGATATTAATTATTCAAGTCATATTTTTTAGTGGTTTAATTTACTATATTTTATCAAAAAGAAAGCAATAAGATAGTCTTATTGCTTTTTATTATACTCTATAACGACGTCTTCAAATAATTGATAGCTCTTTATAAAAGCGTCTGTATCATAAATCGCAGTAGATGCGATGATTTCGTCGACGTCGAATTTATTTTGAAATGCTTCTAGGTCTTTAAGTGCTTGCTCTTTATCGCCGAGTATTTGAACTGGGAATTGATTGAGTATGATTTCTTTATGTTGCATTGACCAAATCTCGTCCATGTTTGTAACGGGTTGTTTCATCGGACCACGGTGATGTGTGATCATTCCGTAAACATTTTGATAATGGCTCGTTACGACGTATTCTGCTTCTTCTTGTGTGTCTTGAACGATGACGTTTAAGCACGCCATTTTATATGGTTCTTTTAATTGCTCACTCGGTGTAAAGTTGCGTTCATATATTTCAAATGCTTCTTCCATCATTGCTGGTGCAAAATGTGCAGCGAACGCATATGGCAGTCCTAAACGTGCGGCGATGTACGCTGAATCAGTTGAACTTCCTAAAACATATAACGGGATATTTGTGTTTAAACCTGGGTTCGCGATGACTTGCGACTCTTTATCAGATAAAAAGAATTGTAACTCACGAATTTCTTCTTCAAAGTCAAAGATACCTTGATGGTTACCACGTCGAATCGCGTTTGCTGTTACTTGATCTGTTCCAGGTGCTCTGCCAAGACCAATATCTAAACGGTCTCCAAATAATTCGTACATCGTACCGAATTCTTCAGCGACAATATACGGTGTATGATTTGGTAACATGACGCCGCCACTTCCGACGCGAATTCTTTTAGTATGTTGTAACGTGTACTGAATGAGTTGTCTTGTCGCACTAGATGCGATAGATTTCATATTATGATGTTCACTGATCCAGTAACGTTTATAACTAGAATCATCTAATGCTTCTGCTAAGAGACGCATACGTATAAATGCGTCTTTTGAATCGTATCCTTCACGCACATAGACTAAGTTTAATACTGATATATTTACTTGTTTACTCATTAAATCTCTCCTTTTTATATACTCTATAACTTACAAGACTTGTCGTAATTTATCTAAAGAAACGACTCAGAGCAGTCGACTATATTTATAACGTTAAAAATGGTAAAATCTCTACTGAACTAAGTTTTAAAGGAGAAGTGTTATGGCTGTTTATTTAGATTATGCTGCAACAACACCAGTCGATAAAAAAATCATCAAAGGAATGCTAGAGCATTCTAATATATATGGAAATCCGTCAAGTATTCACCGAATCGGTAAAGAAGCTAAGGCGTTTTTAGAAGAGAATCGACAAAAAATCGCTGAAGCAATCGGTGCAAAACCTGAGGAGATTATATTTACGAGTGGTGCAACAGAGTCTAACAACTTAGCCATTCGAGGGACACTCTCTCACTTTAATAGAGAAGTTAATGTAATTACGACAGAAGTAGAGCATATGTCGATATTAGAAACGGTTAAAGGGTTAAAAACACATGTAAATTATGTACCTATTCAAGAAAATGGTCTCATAGATTTAAACGAATTAAATAAGGAAATCGATGAAAATACAACGCTCGTTTCATTACATTACGTCAACAACGAAACAGGTGCGATTCAACCAGTAAAAGAGATTAAAGAAAGACTACCAGAAGGCGTGCTACTTCACATCGATGCTGCACAAGCAGTCGGTCACGTAGACGTGAATGTCGACGATTTAGGTGTGGACTTAATGAGTATGAGTGGTCATAAATTATATGCACCAAAAGGTGTCGGAGTATTATATGTAAGAAGCGGCACGCACTTACACGCACAACTCGTCGGTGGTAAACAAGAAAGGGAACGCCGTGCAGGTACTGAGAACTTGCTTTACAGTTACGCGATGAGTGAAGCTGTAAAAGAAGCGGTTCAGTTAAAAGATGAAAGAAACAGCGTGATTTTATCTCGTAAAGAAATACTCATAGATGGCTTAAACGAAGCGGGCGTTGAGTTTAAAGTAAATGGTGATTTAAACAGTCAATCACCTCATATTTTAAACATTTACGTTCCGTTTTCTGAAACAGAACTTTTACTGACTGCGCTAGACATAGAGGGCATTTATATATCAGGTGGTAGTGCATGTAACGCTGGAACTGTAACACCGTCACACGTTATTACAAAAATGTATGATGAAAACCGCGCGGCACATTCACTTAGAATTAGTTTTAGTCATTTAACGACTGAAGATGATATTGATAAAACGATAGAAGCATTAAAGAAACTATATGAACGATTAAAATAAAGGATTGAATAGAAATGAAGAGAAAAGAAGATACGACAGTCGTCGTTGGAATGAGTGGAGGCGTAGACTCTTCAGTAACAGCGAAACTGTTAAAAGACGAAGGGTATAACGTCATCGGCATATTTATGAAAAACTGGGATGATACGGATGAGTTTGGTGTTTGTACAGCGACAGTCGATTATGAGGACGTCAGAAAAGTCGCTGAACAAATCGGTATACCGTACTATTCAGTCAACTTTGAAAAAGAATATTACAATAGAGTATTCGAATACTTTTTAGAAGAATATAAACGTGGACGTACACCGAATCCAGACGTCATGTGTAATAAAGAAATTAAGTTTAAAGCATTTTTAGATCACGCAATGAAACTCGGTGCAGACTTTGTAGCAACAGGGCACTATGCGAGAGTGAATCACGACGGTGAAGTGACGATGCTTAAAGGTGTCGACGACAATAAAGACCAAACATACTTTTTAAACCAATTAACGAAAGAACAGTTAAGTAAAACACTATTCCCGTTAGGTGAAATTGATAAAAAAGAAGTTCGTGCACTCGCACATAAATTTGATCTCGCAACGAAAGATAAAAAAGATTCCACAGGAATTTGTTTTATCGGAGAAAGAGATTTTAAAACATTCCTTTCAAATTATTTACCAGCTAAACCAGGAAAAATAATCGACATGGAAACTGGCGAAGAAAAAGGCAAACACGACGGAATTATGTACTACACAATCGGTCAACGCCAAGGTTTAGGAATTGGTGGACCGGGTGGACCATATTTTGTCGCAGGTAAAAACTTAGAAACGAACGAATTATACGTCGTTACTGGATTCCATAATGAGAAATTATACTCAACGAGTCTTATCGCTGAAGACGTTAACTTCATTAATGATATGCCCGACGAATTTGGTGCAAATGCGAAGTTTAGATATCGCCAAGCGGATAGTGCCGTATCTGTTAAGAAATTAGATGAAAATAAAATTTTAGTAACGTTTAAAGCACCACAGCGCGCAGTCACACCAGGTCAAGCAGTTGTATTATACGACGGTGACAGAGTAATTGGTGGCGCGACGATTGACGAAGTGTTTAATGGTGAAGAGAAACTGGAGTATTTAGCATGAGTTTTAAATACGAAGATTCTATTCAAGCAGGCGATTACGAAACAGCGTTAAAGAAAATTTTTGATTCTATTGAAGAGGATCCGACAAATCCGGCGCACTATATTAACGGAGGTTCTGTTCTATATAACATCGGTAAACTCGAAGAGGCGAACAACTTCTTACTAAAAGCAATTGAACTGGATAAGAATAATTCTGCGGCATATTTTACACTCGGTAATATGTATTTTAATGAAGGCAAATATAGAGATGCACGTACGCTACTCTTAAGTATTTACGATACGTTTAATGATGATAAGGACATTAACTATTTACTCGCGATGACGCATGTCCATGAAGGAAATTTAAGTATGTCTATTCCGTTTTTTGAAGCGATGTATGAAGCGGATAAAGAAGACTATGAACTCGTATTTCAATATGCGTTAACACTTTGCCAGCTCGGCTTACTCGATCAAGGTGAAATTTTACTTACGAATATTACGGACAAATACGATTATGCCGACGCAGAATATAACTTAGGACTTATTAAATGGACAAAATATGACGATAAAGATGCAGCAAAAAGACATTTTGAAAAAGCAATTCAAATCAAACCAGACCATATACTTGCACATAACGGCATAAAAAATATAAACGAGGGATAATGATGACACAATTGACGATAGAAGATGATTTATTCGTTACTGGAACTGTCGACAAAATAATATTTCATAATGATGATAATCACTTCTACGTCATGCGTGTCTTTATCGAAGAAACGAACACAGAATTAAAAGAAGAGACGATCATCACTGGGAATTTTCATCATGTCGATGAACATGAAACGTACACATTTACAGGCGAAATTGTCGAACATGCACGGTTTGGTAAACAGTTTAGTGCACGGCAAATTAAAAAGAATGTCCCGCAGACAAAAGAAGGAATCATACAATACTTATCTGGTGAAAAGTTTAAAGGTGTCGGCCAAAAAACAGCAGAAAACATCGTAAATACGCTCGGTGACAAGACGTTAGAACTCATATTAGAAAGCAAGTCGAATTTAGACCGAGTAAAGGGTCTGACAAAAGAACGAAAAGAAACAATATACCGAACAGTCGTTGAAAACGAATCGACGACGCGTGCGGATTTAATGATGATTGAGCTTGGTATTGCACCTTCAAAACGCGCTAAAATTATCGATACATATAAAGAAGACATATTAAATGTTCTACAAAATAATCCATACAAGCTCGTCGAAGACATATTCGGTATCGGATTTAAAAAAGCGGACGAAATCGCAATTAAAGCAGGTATCGAACCAAATTCAACCGAAAGAATCGATGCAGGAATTAAATACGCATTAGAGACAGAGTTAAATGAAGTCGGACATACGTACGTAGAGTTAAATGATTTAATTGACCTATCTTTAAATATATTAAATGACCGTTCGATTTATTTTTCAGCATCTGATATTCATAAACGTATTAACGAGCTCGCTGAAAAAGACGAATTAGTAATAAGGGACAATAAAGTGACGTTAAAATTGTTTTTTATTAGCGAACGTAAATCTGCTGAAAAAGTTTATGGACTTAGTCAACTAAAAGTAGAATCGTATAGTAATTCTCGTATTGAAACAGTGATCTCACAAGTCGAGAAGTCGTTAGAAATTACATTTAATGATGAACAACAAAAAGCAATAAAGCATGCGATTCTTAATCCGATATCTGTCGTAACAGGTGGACCAGGTACAGGGAAAACAACAATTGTTTCAGGCATTATTGAAGTATATAGGATTCTACATAATATAGATAAATTTATCGACTTTGAAGGTGAAGAGTATCCAATAAAGCTTGCCGCACCAACAGGACGTGCAGCAAAACGTATGAAAGACGCCACAGGTATAGACGCGTCGACAATTCACCGATTAATTGGATATGGTCGTGATACTGAAGAAACAGATATATTAGACAATATTATCGATGCAGATTTAATAATCGTCGATGAGATGTCAATGGTCGATACGTGGTTGTTTTATCAGTTTGTTAAAAACGTATTGCCAGAAACGCAAATCGTCTTCGTTGGAGATGACGCACAGTTACCGTCAGTCGGTCCTGGAACAGTGTTTAAAGATTTAATAGAATCACAATGTGTGCCCGTAACAATTTTAAAAAAGATATACAGGCAAATGGAATCGTCCTCGATTATCCAACTTGCGTATCAAATTAACAATAACTTGCCAGTAAATGTTTTAGAGAGACATCCAGATCGTACTTTTTTCCAAACGGACGCGAGTGGCATTGTAAATATTGTAGACATCGTCGTAAAAGGTGCAGTTAAAAAGGGGTATACGATGCAAGATGTTCAAGTGCTTGCACCGATTTATAGAGGGCCTGCCGGTATAAATGTGTTAAATCAAACGATTCAAAAAGTATTAAACCCTCCAAGTGAAGATAAAAAAGAAGTCGAGTTTGGAGATAAAGTTTATAGAGAAAACGATAAAGTCATTCAACTTGAAAATCGTCGTGAAGATAATGTGTTTAATGGTGACAGTGGGATTATTACCGAAATTACTTATCGAGACGATAAAACGGGCACAAAAGAATCGATTACAGTAGACTTTTTAGGTCAAGAAATCGTATATGAACGTAAAGATTACTCAGAGTTATCTCACGCATATTGTACGAGTATCCATAAAGCACAAGGCAGCGAATACCGAATCGTTATTATGCCAATCGTCAGACAGTATTATCATATGCTACAAAAGAACATTATTTATACTGGTATAACGCGTGCAAAAGAATCCCTCGTATTATGTGGTGAACCGGATTCCTTTATCCATGCAATTAACCAAGAAGGTATCGAACGTCAAACGATGTTAAAGACGTATTTAAAAGAAATGTTTAAACAAACAGATATAAAAGAGACAGTTGAAGAAACAGATAATCATATATTAACGATGGAATTAATCATGCAAAAAAGAATCGACCCGATGATTAATATGTCAGGTGTTTCACCGTATGATTTCAATTGACTTTAAGACGTATAATTTTTATAATTATACTGATATTAGAACATTTTATTCGATGAAAATACAGAAACATTGCGGTAGATGAGAGCAATGCATCGAACTATGTGCACACAACTATATACTTAAAGTGATGAATAACATTCATAATTTGGGTGGTACCGCGGATAGAATTCGCCCCTTTTTAATAAGGACGAATTCTATTTTTTATTTTAGGAGGAATTATTATGAAACAAATTTCAACAAACGAACTGCGTCAAATGTTTTTAGATTTTTTCGAAACAAAAGGCCACAGCATTGAACCGAGTAGAAGTTTAGTACCGGTTAATGACAACACATTATTATGGATCAACTCAGGTGTTGCAACGTTAAAGAAATATTTTGATGGAACTGAGAAACCAAATAATCCGAGAATCGTGAACGCACAAAAGTCGATTCGTACGAACGATATTGAAAATGTTGGTTTTACAGCGAGACATCATACGTTCTTTGAAATGCTAGGTAACTTTTCAATCGGTGACTATTTTAAAGAGGAAGCAATTGAATTTGCTTGGGAATTTTTAACGAGTGACAAATGGTTAAACTTTGAAGTAGATAAATTATACGTGACGATTCACCCTGAAGATGATGAGTCATATCATATTTGGAAAGAAAAAATTGGTATTGAAGAAAGCCGAATTATTCGTATTGAAGGAAACTTCTGGGATATTGGTGAAGGACCATGTGGACCAAACTCTGAAATATTTTACGACCGTGGTGAATCATATGAAGGAGATACACCAAGAGAAGAAATGTATCCAGGTGGAGAAAACGAACGTTACTTAGAAATTTGGAATTTAGTATTCTCTGAATTTAACCATAATAGCGATCATTCATATACACCACTTCCAAGTCAAAATATTGATACAGGACTCGGACTTGAAAGATTATCGAGTGTAATCCAAAACGTACCAACAAACTTTGATACGGACGTATTTATTCCGATTATTAATGAAATTGAGAAAGCTTCTCGTAAAACTTATCGTGATAACGATAAGGATGACGTTGCGTTTAAAGTTATTAGTGACCATATCCGTACAGTTGCGTTTGCGATTGGTGACGGGGCACTACCAGGTAACGAGGGGCGCGGATACGTGCTTCGAAGACTCATTCGTCGTGCAACGCGTTACGCAAAAGAACTCGGCATTAACGAAACTTTCTTATATACACTCGTCGATGTTGTTGACGACGTTATGAACGCGTTCTATAAAGAAATTGGTGAAAACAAAGACTTTATTAAAAAAGTAATTCAGCAAGAAGAATCAAGATTTTTACAAACGCTTGACGAAGGCATTGAAATTTACCGTACAGTAAAAGAAAAAGCATTAAAAGAAGATAAAGTAATTAGTGGTAAAGATGCGTTTAAATTATATGATACGTTCGGATTTCCTGTTGAAATGACTGTAGAGTACGCAGAAGAAGATGGGCTTGCTGTTGATCTTGACGGGTTTAAAGAAGAAATGGAACGACAAAGAGAACGTGCACGCGCTGCGCGTAAATCTTCTGAATCGATGAACGTACAATCAGAAACGTACCAGAAGTTAGATAAGGAGAGTATCTTTACAGGGTATACTCACTTAAATGAAACTGCTGAACTGCTTTACATCGTTTCAAATGATGAAGTTGTCAATCATTATGACGGAAGTAATGACGTCGACGTCATTTTTGATAAAACCCCGTTTTACGCAGTGAGTGGTGGACAAGTTGCAGATGTCGGTGTCATTAAAAATGAACACGGTACAATGGAAGTTAAAAATGTATATAAAGGACCAAACGGACAAAATATCCATACAGTAGCTGTTACTGAAGGAGTCATCGCAACAGGTGAAACATATGAGTTAACAGTGGATCGTGAAAGCCGTAACTTTATCATTAAAAACCATACCGCAACACATTTACTACACCAAGCATTAAAAGACGTCGTTGGAGAGCATGCGAATCAAGCAGGTTCACTCGTTGAAAAAGAACGTCTACGCTTTGACTTTACACATCTTGAAGGTCTTAAAAAAGAAGAAGTAAAAGAGATTGAACGTATCGTAAACGAAAAAATCTTTGATTCACTTTACGTAGACATTAACGAGATGCCAATTGAAGACGCAAAACGTAAAGGAGCAATGGCATTATTCGGTGAAAAGTATGGAGATATTGTAAGAGTTGTTGATATCGATCAGTATTCCGTTGAATTATGTGGTGGTGTCCACGTTAAAAACACATCCGAAATTGGACTCTTTAAAATCATTTCAGAAAGCGGAATCGGTGCTGGTGTAAGACGTATTGAAGCAGTCACTTCAAAATATGCGGTTGAATATTATGAAGATAAAGACAACGTACTTGAAGACGTAAATACGCATTTAAAAGTAAAATCTGGAAATACAATTTCTAAACTTGAACAATTACTTGAAGAAAAGAAGCAACTAGAGAAAGAAGTAAAGTCATTAAAATCAGAACTTCAACAAGATGCATTATCTGATTTAACAGATGCAACGTTCGACATTAACGGATTTAATTTAATTGCGACTGAAGTTTCTGTTGATAGTGTGAAAGAATTACGTGAGACGATGGATGTTATTAAATCTAAAAACCAAGAAAGCATTATCGCACTCACTTCAAATGTTGACGGCAAAGTATCGATGATCGTTACGGTGCCTAAAGATAAAACATCAGTCGTAAAAGCTGGAGATATTATGAAACAAATGGCTGAAGCAGTTGACGGTAGAGGTGGTGGTCGTCCGGACATGGCACAAGGCGGCTGTACGAACACTGAAAATATGTCAGAAGCTTTACAAATCGTTAAAGATTATCTAAATGGTTTTTAATAATATAATAATTTGTTATACTAACACTATCTAACTTTAGTAGTCGAGGAGTGTTACTGCATGGATAATTTAAATAAGACAATGAAGTTTAACATTGAAGAAGCACAAAATGAGAATATCAAGAACGTCCTTTCGAATGTATATAAAACACTTGAAGAACGCGGCTACAATCCTGTAAACCAAATTGTAGGATATCTACAAAGTGGTGACCCGGCATTTATTCCGCGCCATAACGAAGCGAGAAACCAAATTCGTCATATTGAACGTGACGAGATTATGGAAGTGCTCGTGAAAAGTTACATTACACGTGAACTCAATGAGTAAAACACTTGGGTTAGATGTAGGTACTAAAACGATTGGTGTTGCAGTGAGTGATAGTTTAGGCTGGACAGCACAAGGGTTAACAACTTTAAAGGTCGACACGGCACAAAATGATTTTGGCCTAAATGAACTAGCAAAAATTATTAAAGATGAAAATATTACGACGGTTGTCGTCGGTTTACCAAAGCACATGAATAACTCAGTCGGTGAAAGTGGCGAACGTTCGATTCATTTTTCTGAACTTTTAAAAGAAAAGTTTCCGACAGTTCAAGTTGAATTGTGGGATGAACGACTCAGTACGATGGCCGCAGAACGCACGCTTCTTGAAGCGGATTTATCGAGAAAAAAACGTAGTAAAGTGATCGATAAAATGGCTGCAGTATTTATATTACAAGGGTACTTAGACCGATTTAATTAAAGGAGAATATTAATGTCAAATGAATTTGAATTAAACACAGATGATGAGTTAATGACGCTTGTCGATGAAGAAGGTAATGAAACACTTTATAGAAAATTAATGGAGTTTCATCATCCAGGATTTGACAAAACTTACGTAATTGTTGCAGAAGAAAGTAACTATAGCTCTGAAGATGATGACGAGCAAATCGAATTAATTCCTATGATTGCTGAACCTTTAGACGATGGTGAAAATTACCGCTTTGCACCAGTTGAATCTGATGAAGAGTGGGACATGATTGAAGAAATCGTAAACACAAACTTTGACGATATTGAAGAATAATTAGAATTGCTTCCGTGAATTCGGGAGCAATTTTTAAAAATAAGGAGAAATTATGACAAACAATGATGATTTAAGATTTTCAAAAAACGTATCATCTTATGTTTCGGTAATCATCGTCCTTGCGATTATTGCAATGCTCGTTTTAGGAGCATTGTTTGGTGTGTTTTACATTAAGCAAGGTATGAAGCCGTTAGACAAAGATTCAACCGAGGTCGTACGAGTTGAAGTTCCAGCAGGTTCTTCATCGACTGATATTAGTAATATGTTAGAAGAGAAAGGGATTATTAAAAACAGTAAGTTTTTTAAACTTTACTTAAGACTTAATAGTATTTCAAACTATCAAGCGGGAGAATTTGAACTTTCGCCTTCTATGGATTATGAAACGATCGCAAAAACATTAGAAACTGGTGTGTTGTACGAAGAGGTGCAATATAAATTAACAGTGCCTGAAGGGTATACTGTTGATGAAATTGGAGATCTCGTACAAGAAGTACTACCAGTTGAAAAAGATGAGTTTATAAACTTAGTTCAAGACAAAGAATATTTAAAAGAGTTGCAAAAAGATTATAGAGACATGTTAACGGATGAAATATTTGATGAAGATATTAAATATCCGCTCGAAGGGTACTTATATCCAGCGACTTACGATATCACTGAAGAGCAGCCGGATTTAGATAAGTTAGTGCGTCAAATGTTAAATGCGACACGTAGTAATACGTTTAACTTATATAAATCTGTCACATACACTGTGAACTATGAAGGAGAAAATGAAGAGTTAACATTCCATGAGTTCTTAACATTCTCTTCACTTGTAGAAAAAGAAGCGACGAGTTTAGCTGATCGCGCTAAAATTACGAGTGTGTTTTTAAACAGAATGGCTGAAAATCCTTCGATGCCTCTTCAAACAGACCCGACTGTTTTATACGCAAAAGGCATTCATAAAGAAGTCGTCTTATACGAAGATTTAGAAGTCGATGACCCGTTTAACACATATATTCATAAAGGCTTAACACCAGGACCAATCGGTGCACCTGGAACTGAGTCCGTTCAAAGTGTATTAAATCCAGCGAATACGAACTACTACTACTTCTTAGCTGATAAGGATGGAGTTAACCATTTCGCTGAAACATATGAAGAGCACCAAGAGAATCGTGAAAAGTATATAGAAGGTGACTGATTTCGCTTTCGCTTTTTAAAACTTTATGTTAATATCTAACTAATATCTACAACTGGCATTGATTTGCCGGTTGTATATTTTTGTGGTGAAAACATGACTATAGAAGAATATTTAAAACAATTGAACACAAAAACTGAGTTGTTTCAAGACGTTTATGAGTACGCAGTAAATAATCGTGTACCGATTATCGATAGCGATGCACTGACTGTATTAAAACAACTCATTCAATTAACACGTCGTAAAAAAATACTAGAAATTGGAACAGCAATCGGATATAGTGGACTCCATATGCTCAGTGTCGACGAAGATATTACATTAACGACGATTGAGAAAGATGAAGCATCATATGACATTTCAAAAGAAAACTTTTTAAAGCATGGTGTAAGTGAAAGAGTGAATGGAATACTCGGTGATGCAAAAGAAGTTGAATTAGATGATACATTTGATTTGCTTTTTATCGATGCATCGAAAGGTAATAACAAACACTTCTTTGAAAAGTACAGTCCACTACTTACGGATGATGGTATTATCGTTGTCGATAATATATTATTACGTGGTCAAATTGTAGAAGAGAATCTACACAGTAAAAATAAAATTAAACTACGTGATAAAGTACGTCAATTTAACGAATACATTTATGAAAACTATCCGTCTGCCTCTTATTTAAATGTCGGCGATGGACTATTAATTATAAGTAAATAACGGAGTGAAAACATGGATTTAAATAATAAAGAATACCCAATGACACAAGAAGGATTTGACAAACTTCAAGAAGAACTCGATCATTTAAAAACAGTAAAACGACCTGAGGTCGTAGAAAAAATTAAAGTTGCACGTAGTTTTGGAGACCTTTCTGAGAACTCTGAGTACGATGCAGCAAAAGATGAACAAGGTTTCGTTGAGCAAGAAATCTCTAAAATTGAAGAGATGATTCGTTACGCTAAAATTATCGAAGAAAACGTCGATAATACAGAAGTTCAAATTGGTAAAACGGTAACATTTAAAGAGTTACCAAATGGACCTGAAGAATCGTATAAAATCGTCGGTTCTGCAGAAGCAGATCCATTTGAAGGTAAAATTTCAAATGAGTCTCCGATTGCGGGCGCATTAATCGGCTCAAAATTAAACGATGAAGTAAACGTACCACTTCCAAACGGTAACGAAATGAAAGTGAAAATCGTTAAAATTGACTAATACAATTGGTATTATTGGAGCAATGCAACCGGAAGTAGAGATATTAAAAAATGACATGGACATTGAACGTACTGTTAATATTGCTCACGTTGAGTTTTATGAAGGTACGTTACAAGATAAAAATGTCGTTCTCGTTGAAAGTGGGATTGGTAAAGTAAATGCATCGATTATTACAGCGTTATTAATCCAAACTTTTAACGTAGATATGATCATTAATACTGGTGTTGCAGGTAGTTTAGCTGAAGAACTCGATATTTTAGATATGGTCATAAGCAGTCATACTGCGCATCACGATGTTGAAGCGACAACATTTGGTTATGAAATAGGGCAAGTACCATCAATGCCACTCAACTTTGAAGCAGATACGCGCTTTATTGAAGCTGCGAAACTTGCACTTAATGAATACAATAAAATCAACTATACAGTTGGTGAAGTCGTTAGTGGCGATCAATTTATCGATACTGATGATAAAAAACAAACGATTTTAAATGCGTTCGGTAATGCAAAAGCAGTCGATATGGAATCTGCTGCGATTGCACAAACGTGTTATCAATTTAAAACACCGTATTTAATATTACGTTCGATGAGTGACAAAGCAGATGGTTCAGCGGATATGAACTATGATGAGTTTCTTAGAAAAGCTTGTATTCACTCATCTAACACGGTAAAATTAGTATTAGAGAAACTGTGATTCGGAGGGGTAAAGTAATGCTATTTCTTATGGTTTTTGCCTTAATTGTAACTACAATTGTTGGTTTCTTTATTTATAAAGAAACTGAAGTTGAACACACACAAGGAATTGAAGAGTAATTGATACGGCGCCTTTTTTGGGCGCTTTTTATTTTTAAAAATTAAGAGGTTAATGATATGAAAACTGTGTTAAAAGAATATTTTTTGCCAAGTGATTACGTCAATCGTTTTACTGACATCACATCAGATTATTTAAAATCACATGACAAAACTGCAGTGATGATTGACTTAGACAATACACTCGTCGCTTTTGATGATCCAGATATTAACGATGAAGTCATCGAATGGATTGAAACGTTACAAGAAGACGGTATTCAAGTTCTTATTCTATCTAACGGAAGAAAAAATAGGGTCGAACGCTTTTGTAAAGAGTCAGATTTAAAATACATTCATACAGCGAGAAAACCGGCAATGAGAGGATTTCATAAAGGTATTACAAAGCTCGGTGTGAAAAAGAAAGCAGTTGTAATGATTGGAGATCAAGTGATGACGGATGTACTTGGTGCCAATAGAACTGGAATCGATAGTATTTTAGTGTTACCTGTAAAAGAGAAAGACGCATTTGTTACGAAGTTTAACCGCCGTATGGAACGACGTATTATGAAATGGATAGCTGATGAGGACTTACTAAATTGGAGGAACTATTAAATGACTGAATATAAATGTATCGGCTGCGGCGCAGTACTACAGTCTGAAGATGAAAATGAAAGCGGGTTTGTACCAAAAAGTCGTATTCACGAAGAAGATGTCATTTGTAGACGTTGCTTTCGTTTAAAAAATTATAATGAGACACCTGACGTCAATATAGAATCCGGTGAATTTATGACGATGTTAAACTCGATTTATGAAAAAGACGGAGTCATCGTTAAAGTAATCGATGTATTTGACTTTGAAGGTAGTATTATTCCATCGTTTAACCGTATCGTTGGAAATAAGAAAATTATCGTTGCGGTAAATAAAATTGATCTTCTTCCTAAATCTACTAATGTGAGCCGATTACTGAATCGTCTTAAAAAGATGCTTGCAGATGAAGGAATAATTGCCAATGAAACAGTCGTTGTGTCAGGTGCAAAAGGTTTTGGATTAGATGATTTGCTCGAACAAATCAATCAATATAGCACAGGTAAAGATGTATATGTAGTTGGTACGACAAACGTTGGTAAATCTACTTTAATTAATAAATTAATTGAAGCAACGACAGGTGAAAAAGAAGTGATCACGACGTCTAATATTCCTGGAACGACACTTGGTATGATCGATATACCTCTTGGAAATAATCAGTTTATGTATGATACACCTGGGGTTATTGCAAAAAGTGCGATGAGTTCTGTGTTAACTCTAGACGACGTAAAACATATTATGCCTAAAAAAGAAATTAAACCACTCACATATCAATTAGACGAAGGACAAACTTTATTTGTTTCAAACTTGGCACAAATAGATTTTGTAACAGGTAATCGATCTAGTTTTACAATATATCGTAGTGATAAGCTTGTCGTTCATCGTACGAAACTAGATAATGCAAAAGAATTTTATCGTAAGCATTACAGTGGATTACTTGCACCACCAGAATTAGAGTCTCCTATATTACTTGATAATAGTGAGACATATACATTTAAAACAGATGTTCGTAGTGATATTTTAATTAGTGGATTATGTTTTATAACAGTGGATAAAGACATCACAGTAAACGTTACAGTACCTAAAGGTGTAAAAGTGATTGCGCGCCAAACGGTATTTAAGGATAAGTAAAATGAACTATGCAGTCATTGGTTATCCAATACATCATACGTATTCTCCACTGATTCATAATACGAATTTTAAAAAGAACGATGATCCATTAAACTACGGTAAATTAGAAATTACACCTGAGCAACTAAAAAACATTAATATGATTATGAAAAAAGAAAATCTTCTAGGGATAAACGTGACGGTACCTCATAAAGAAGATATTATCCAATATATAGATTATATTGACGGTCATGCGAAGGAAATTCAGGCAGTAAATACAGTTAAACGAGTAGATCATAAATTATACGGGTATAATACAGATGTATCTGGATATAAACAAACAATTATTGACAACGATATTAAACACGATAACGTTTTAATACTAGGTGCGGGTGGTGCGTCTAAAGCAGTATGTCTTGCACACCTTGAGCTCAGTTCTAAAGTGACAATTGTTGCGCGCAGTAAAGAGAGTTTTCAAAGTTTTAGAACTCGTGATTTTACAGCGTTAACAATTGATGAGTTTCAAGGTGGCACGTTTGATATCGTTATAAATGCAACACCACTCGGCTTAAATAGCGAAGATGCTTTTCAAACGTTTAAACTAAATAAACTATCCAATATAGATAGTGCAGTCGGCTATGATCTAATCTATAATCCTTCAGTCACTCCTTTTATGACATATTTTAAAACGTCATTTAATGGGCTCGATATGCTCGTAAATCAAGCGATGATGTCATATGAAATATGGACAGGAAAAGTAGGAGACAGAAAAGAAGTAAAGTCAGTATTGCGAACGTATTTAAAGGAGAATAATGGATGACATTAACTGGTAAACAAAAAAGATATTTAAGAAAACTTGCACATGATTTAAAACCGGTCTTTCAGGTCGGTAAATTAGGTGTCACTGAAGAGTTCAACGAACAAATTTCCGATTACTTTAATAGTCACGAACTATTAAAAATTTCTATACTTCAAAACTGTCCGTACGACAAAAAAGAGGTCGCTGAGAAAATAGCGTCTGGTACAAACAGTCATTTAGTTCAAATTATCGGTAGTATAATCGTTTTATATAAAGAGAACAAAGAAGAAAAGACGATTCAATTACCATGAGAAAAATCGGAGTGTTTGGTGGGACACTAGACCCGATTCATATCGGGCATACTCATTTAATCGTTGAAGCAAAACGTCATTTTGATTTAGATGAAGTAATTATCGTCCCAGCATTTCAATCACCACATAAAGAGGACCGTCCGATTCACGAGTCGGACCGCATAAAAATGATTGAGCGTGCGACAAAAGAGTTAGACTTTATTTCTATTGAAATGTTCGAACTTGGACATAAAGGTAAAAGTTATACGTATGATACGATGTGTTATTTAAAAGAAAAATTCCCGAATGATACACTCTATTTTATTATGGGAGAAGATCAGTTTCACGCATTTGATAGATGGTATAAGCACGAGGAACTACTTGAAATTGCGCAGTTTATCGTATTAAAACGTACGATGGATCAGACAAATATTACTGCACCATTTCTAACAGCAACAGTACCTGTAATTGAAGTGAGTTCTAGCGAAATACGTAAACGTATCGGAAATGACGATTATTATAGTCATCTCATTCATAAGGACGTTTATGATTATATTAAGGAGCACGAGCTATATGAATGAGCTTGAAGCAAAACAACTCGTACAAGAAAAGTTGCCTGAAAAGCGATTTGCACATTCCGTGCGTGTCGCTGAAACGGCTGTTTTAATGGCACGACTATTTAAAGCAGATGAAAAGAAATGTCATCTTGCTGGTCTTTTACATGATTACTGTAAGTATGACGACATAAATGATATGCAAGAAATCGTTAAAGAGAATAGTTTAGATGACGAACTACAACTATACACGAGTGCGATTTTTACATGGACCTATTGCAGCATTTTTAATGGAAAAAGAGTTTAATATTCACGATGAAGAAATTCTTCTCGCTATTAAAAATCATACGTCTGGTCGTGCAGACATGAATTTAGTTGAAAAGATTATTTTTGTCGCAGATTATATTGAACCAGGTCGAACAACTCCTGGTGTTGAAGACATTAGAGATATCGTATATAACGATTACGATTTAGAACGTGCGGTATTTGAAATTACGAGAAGAAATATCTGTTATTTAGCAGAACAAGGTGTAAAAATTTATAGTAAAACGTTTAAGTGCTATAACTATTATAATTAAAAAGGATGGATACTTTGGAAAGTAAAACATTATTAGATTTAGCAATTGATGCAGTCGATGGTAAACGTGCGGAAGATATTCGAGTATTTGATGTTAGAGAATCGAGTACAATTGCGGATTACGTATTCATTTGCCACGGATCATCAGACCGTCAAGTAAAAGCAATTGCAGGTGCTTTAGAAGCACTTACAGAAGATAACGATCTCCAAGTTTCGGTTGAAGGATCGCGAGAAGGTAAATGGATTCTAGTCGATTTAGGGGACGTTATCGCACATATCTTTACAAAAGTAGAGCGTGAGTACTATAACTTAGAGCGTCTATATTATGATGGTGAAGCGGTTGAGCTCTAAGTATGAGGCGTTTAGCTATTTATATGAAGCTATGAATTATGACATCCCATACAGTTTATGGATTGATATTATAGAACCTTATAACAAAAACACGTCAATTCTAGATGTTGGATGTGGTACAGGTGAAATTTTAAAACAGTTAACTGCATCTAAAAAGATAGGGATCGATAATTCTGAAACGATGATTGAAATCGCCACGAGAAAT
>NZ_CAVG010000038.1 GCF_000438455.1 Nosocomiicoccus massiliensis | reverse complement strand
ACCTGTCGAAGTAGATAATAGTGTTCATGCACAAATTGAAGAGGACGTAGATACTATGAATCTAAACTCAATATTTGTTGAAATAAAAGGTGCTGTTAAGCATCCAAATGTATATGAGATGCCAAAGGACGCGAGAGTTAAAGACATTATATTACTCGGTGAACCACTTGACTCTGCAGACTTAAACCAAATTAATCAATCAGAAAAGTTAAGAGATGAAATGAGCATTTATGTACCAGCAAAAGATGAAATAATCGAAGCGGACCGTGAAACTTCAAGTAGCCATATCGTTAACATAAATAGAGCGAGTAAAGACGAACTGATGACGTTAAATGGAATCGGTGCAAAGAAAGCTGAAACGATTATCAATTATCGTGAAGAGAATGGTTTGTTTGAAAAGAAAGAAGATTTAATGAACATACCTGGTATTGGTCAAAAAACGTTTGAAAACTTAGAAAACGATATAGAAATATAGAGGTGTAATTATGGAGCGTATCAATTGGCACGAATATTTTATGGCACAGGCGATGCTACTCGCACTACGTTCAACGTGTGAACGTTTAAATGTTGGGGCTACAATTGTTAAAGATAACCGCATTATTGCTGGTGGGTATAACGGTTCAGTAAGTGGCGAAGATCACTGTATAGACGTCGGGTGTTATTTAGAAGATGGTCACTGCATTCGCACGATTCACGCTGAGGTGAACGCGTTACTTCAATGTTCTAAAAACGGAGTATCGACAGAGAATGCGTCGATATATGTGACACACTTCCCATGTATACATTGTACAAAAGCATTAATTCAAGCAGGTATTAAAAACATTTATTATAGAGAGTCGTATAAAAACCATCCGTATGCAATTGAATTACTCGATAAGACAGGTGTTGAATATACACAGATCGATTTAGATGTCGATAAAATATATGAATACTTAAAAATAAAATTATGATTTTATTTTTAATCTTTTTAGCCTTAGTCAGTGGAGCGTTAATCGTGAAAATTCCACTGCTAGGGTTATTTTTTATGGTCATTATTACATACATCGTCTTTATACAGAGAATTAGTTATATCGTATATGCGTTAATTTTAATTTCTGTAATTATTTCTAGTACATATTTTTATTCTGATAGAGATACCTTTAAAAAAGAGACTATTGATTACTTCACAATATCAGATTACAAATATAATAGCGATACGATTTCTTATATTGGTGAATATGAAAATTATCGTTTTTATGTTTATATGGAGAATGAAGTACTTCTTCCAATTGGTACAGTGTGCAATGGCGATTTTGAAGTCGTGAAGCCAACTATTGAAAGAAATTTTATTAAACGTAACCAAGCGTTATCGATGAAAATTTCTAACGTAGTCGGAAGTATTTATGTGAAAGATGATCGTTTAAACTGTTCAGAAACGAAGAAAACAGTAAAGATGAAAATCAACACTTTAAAATATAAGTATACTGAAAAAGTTTTAAAGAGTAGTAATTATCCGTATACCGGAGATATTTTAATGCTGTCAATCGGTAATAAGATGATGCTCGATTCACAATTCTTTTCAGCACTTCAAAAGCTCGGTATTTACCATTTATACGTAATATCAGGGACACACGTTGCGTATATTACGATGGTACTGATATTTTTATTTACACGATTTAGACTACCGATTGAATATGTTAAAGCACTCGTAGTTATATGTTTACTCATATTTTTAATGGTTAATATATTTTCTCCAAGTGTACTTCGAGCTGTACTTATGGCAGTGTTACTTATTATTACGAGCTATT
>NZ_CAVG010000037.1 GCF_000438455.1 Nosocomiicoccus massiliensis | reverse complement strand
CGTATTATTTTAAAAAATGTCAATAATATCACTCATACAAATAACTCAAATGACCAGTCGATTGTTCTAGATGTAAATCTATTTGACTATCATATACTAATGCTCGGAGATTTAAGTGTAGAGTATGAAGAAGAAATATTAAAAAACGTGAACAAAATAGATATCGTAAAAATTGGGCACCACGGTTCGAATACGAGTACCGGCGTTGATCTTGTAGAAAGAGAATTTAAATTAGCACTTATATCGAGTGGGGTAAATAATTCATATGGACATCCGCATAAAGAGGTAACGGATATACTCACCGAGTACAATAAAGAAATTGTAAGTACTATAGAATCCGGGATGGTTGAGATTACTTTTAAAAAGAATGGTTATTGTACAAAACATAAATTACGAAATATAGAGAACCGTTGTTATAAATAAAAAAGAGCTAATAAAATTAGCTCTAGTTAAAACTTGCGACGATTTGGAAAACTTGTGCAATCACATAGACTGCAGTGAATCCTAAAAGTCCGACTAAAAATGCAAGTCCTGAATCGATTACGTCGTTATTTTTAGATTGTACATTTTTTTCAAATTTATTCATGACATAACCCCCTATTACTTATTTATAGTATAGAATAGAGTTAGAGAAAAATCTATAGTGAATTCAATTAAGAATGGTGATTACATGGAAAAACTCTATTTAGTATACGGAAAGAATAGAGTGCGTATAGACGAAACAGTCAATAAGTTAACGAAAGACTATTTAGAAACAGTCGATGACTTTAATAGAATCGTCTTTGATTATATCGAAACAGAAGTCGAACATATTATCGAGGAGTGTATTACACTACCTTTTTTATCGGATCGAAAAGTGGTTATCGTAAAAGATGCATTTTTATTTACAGCGGAAAAGAAGAGAACCTCAGTAAATCAAAATATCGATAAAATGATCCAATATATCGAAGACAAAGAAGACGAAACGTTACTCATATTCGTGACATCTGCTGAAAAATTAGATAATAGAAAAAAGATTACGAAACTCATAAAAAAACAAGGAAAAATCATTGAGTGTGAAGAAATGAATGAACGTGAACTCGTTCAATATATTAATGACGCTGTTAAAAATGAAGGTTTGACAATTCGAAACGATGCAGTAAATGAGTTATTAAATCGTACAGGTGTAAACTATACGATTGTTAAAAATGAGTTAGAGAAATTGATGTTGTTTGCCGACAATGTAATTACAGTTGAAGACGTGAATATTATAGTTAGTAAAAGTTTAGAAGCCAACGTCTTTTCTTTAACAGACTTTATTCTTAAAGATCAAAAGCGGGAAGCGGTCAATGTATTTAGAGATTTAATATTACAAAAAGAAGAGCCGATTAAATTACTCGGATTAATCTCGTCGCAGTTTAGGTTATATTATCAAACGAAGATTTTAATGAACGAGGGGATGCGTCAAGATGAAATTAGTAGTCGTTTAAAAGTGCATCCGTATCGTGTGAAATTAGCGATATCTCAAGTCAATCAGTATTCATTAGAAACGTTACTTCAAAAAATGGTGTTAACTAGAGATATGGATTATGAGTTAAAATCAACGTATTTAGATAGCGAAGCTTTATTTGAAGTATTCATAAGCAAAATATAAAAAAAGAAAACTTCCTAAATTA
>NZ_CAVG010000036.1 GCF_000438455.1 Nosocomiicoccus massiliensis | reverse complement strand
GTTTTTTGTTAGAAGCTTTATCAACTAAGCTGATTGCTTTGTTTACTAATTCTTCAACATTTTCAGCGTTATTCTCTTTCGCAGTTTCTGCAACTTTGATTGCAGTACGCATTGCGTTCTTTTGAGCAATGTTACGTTCAGTAGCTGCTTGTGTAGTTTTAACACGTTTGATTGCTGATTTAATGTTAGCCATGTTTGCACCTCCAGAGTTAAAAGTTGTACAACTTTGATTGCAACAAAAATATTCTATCAGATTTACAAGTGTAATGCAATGTACACTTTCAAAATGAATTGATGAAACTATATGAAATTGATATAATTAATTCAATTGTTAGTAAAGGTGTTGGATATATTATGGACGACAAAAAGCGTTTAGAAAGACAAAAGAAAATAAGAAACTTTTCTATTATAGCTCATATCGATCACGGGAAATCTTCATTAGCGGATCGATTACTTGAGCATACAGAATCAGTAGCTGCACGTGATATGTCCGACAGACTACTCGATGCAATGGAGCTTGAACAAGAGCGTGGTATTACGATTAAGTTAAACGCTGTTCAGTTAAAATATACAAGACCAAATGGAGAAGAGTATATTTTCCACCTCATTGATACACCAGGGCACGTCGACTTCTCTTATGAAGTATCACGTTCTCTCGCGGCATGTGAAGGTGCAATTTTAGTCGTCGATGCTGCACAAGGTATCGAAGCACAGACACTTGCGAACGTTTATCTTGCATTAGATAACGAGTTAGAATTAGTACCTGTAATTAATAAAATAGACTTACCTGCTGCAGATCCAGAGCGTGTTGCACAGGAAGTTGAAGATGTCATCGGTCTAGATAAAGACGATGCGGTACGTGCATCTGCTAAAGCGGATATTGGTATCGATGATATATTAGAAAGTATCGTAGAAACTGTACCACCACCTGAAGGTGATCCTTCTGCACCTTTAAAAGCATTAATTTTTGACTCTGAATACGATCAATATCGTGGGGCGATTTCGTCGATCCGTGTATTTGATGGAACGGTTAAAGTCGGAGATAAAATTCGTATGATGCAAACAGGTACGGAATTTGAAGTAACTGAAGTCGGCATACATACGCCAGCTCCGATGGCAGTAGACGAACTAACTGTTGGAGACGTTGGATTTTTAGCAGCACAAGTAAAATCAGTGTCTGACGCACGCGTTGGTGATACGATAACACATGCGAACAACCCAACGGACACACCGTTACCTGGATATAAACGTATGAACCCGATGGTGTACTGTGGACTATATCCAATTGATTCTGGAGACTACGTAGATTTACGTGAAGCTCTTGAAAGATTACAGCTAAATGATTCTGCATTAGAATTTGAACCAGAATCTTCTCAAGCATTAGGATTTGGTTATCGTACCGGATTTTTAGGAATGCTTCATATGGAGATTATCCAAGAACGATTAGAGCGTGAATTTGGTATTGACTTAATTGCTACAGCACCTTCAGTTATTTATAAAGTGCATACGACAGACGGTGAAGTACATAACGTAGATAACCCGTCACAAATGCCAAAACAAGATTTAATCGATTATATTGAGGAACCTTATGTAAAAGCAGAGATTATGGTACCAAACGAGTATGTTGGTGCAGTGATGGAACTTTGTCAGAAGAACCGTGGTAACTTCATTACGATGGATTATTTAGATGATATTCGCGTGAATGTTAAATATGAAATACCATTAGCAGAAATCGTATTTGATTTCTTCGATACGCTAAAGTCTCATACGAAAGGATATGCGAGTTTAGACTACGAAATCATCGGATATAAAGAATCGAAATTAGTTAAAATGGATATTTTATTAAATAACGAAGTCGTCGATGCATTAAGTATTATCGTTCATAGAGACTTTGCATATCAAAGAGGACGTGCACTCGTAGAGAAACTAAAAGAGTTAATTCCACGTCAGCAATTTGAAGTGCCTGTTCAAGCAGCACTCGGAAATAAAATTATTTCACGTACAAATATACGATCGATTGGTAAAAACGTCCTTGCTAAATGTTACGGTGGGGACGTATCACGTAAACGTAAACTACTAGAAAAGCAAAAAGAAGGTAAAAAGAAGATGAAAGCTGTTGGTTCAGTTGAAATTCCACAAGAAGCTTTCTTAGCAGTATTACGTATGGATGAAGACTAATTGATTATTTTAAAAGAGAAATCATGTTTCATGATTTCTCTATTTTTTTTAAGGAGGCAATTATGGATAGCCTATATATTCATATCCCATTTTGTAATCGAATTTGTGCATATTGCGACTTTAATAAGTTTTTAATTCGATAATCAGCCCGTCGACACGTATGTAGAAATGTTAATTAAAGAATTAAAGTATTTAAAAGAACGAAATTTAAAAACGATATATGTCGGTGGTGGAACACCAACCGCTTTAAATATGAACCAGCTTGAACGATTACTTTCATTTATTAATGATAATTTTAATGTCAGTCACGAGTATACGTTCGAAGCAAATCCAGATGAGTTAACGACGGAAAAAATCAGTCTATTAAAAGAATACGGTGTAAATCGTGTGTCTCTCGGTGTACAAACATTCGATAACGAGTTATTAAAAGTGCTTGGACGTACACATAATTTTGATGATATTTATCGCTCTATTAATCATATGGAAAAAATTGGTTTAGATAATTACTCGATTGATCTTATGTATAATTTGCCCGGGGAAACATTTCAGCATATTGAAGACTCATTGAATAATATAAAAGTGTTACAGCCAAAACATATTTCATGGTATTCATTGATTATTGAAAAACATACGATTTTTTATAACAAAATTAAACAAGGAAAATTACACATAGCGAATTCTGAGGTCGAAGGGCAACGATATGAACGTGTAATAGAAGGTTTAAAAGAAATAGGATATCACCAATATGAGATATCAAATTTTTCATCAGATCCAAAGTATGAATCGATGCATAATAAGACATACTGGAAAAATAATGAATATTATGGTGCAGGTGCTGGGAGCCATGGATATGTAAATGGAGAAAGATATTTTAATGTAAAACCAGTGCCACACTATATTAATCGTATGAAAGAAGATACGAATGCGATTAAAGAAATTCATAAACTATCTAATAAAGAGATGTACGAAGAAGAAATG